>NZ_PJAP01000271.1:0-13045 GCF_002836795.1 Shewanella sp. 11B5
ATTAACGACAGGGAGATTATTTATGATCCGCCGTAGTATTTCATTGGCATTGTTGCTGGCCGTCACACCAGCAACATTACTTTCTAACGCTGCAATAGCTGCCAGCGACTCAGCCCAAAAAATAATCAAAAATGCTGAAGCGGCAAAAGGCTTTATTAATCTATTTTACGATGCCAAATCTGCCCAGCTTTATTTGCAAGCGGATAAGCTCAATCAACCCTTTCTATTGCTGACCAGTTTACCTCATGGCGTTGGTTCGAATGATATCGGTTTAGATCGTGGCCAGTTAGGTCAAACTCGAATGGTACAATTTGAACAGCATGGTCCTTATGTTGTGCTCAAGCAGCTTAATACCTATTTTCGCGCCTCCAGTGATAATGTCGCCGAACGTCAAGCGGTAACGCAAGCTTTTGCTGAGTCGATTTTATGGCGCGGTAAATTAGTCGAGGGCAAAACGGCTCTAGTTGCGATTAATGACTTAGTGATTAATGATTTGCATGGTGTGTCTGATGTATTAACGGCAACTAAGCAAGGTCTGTATAGCTTAGACAGTAGCCGCTCAGTGATATTGCCGCAAAAGATTAAATCGTTCGAACGTAATGCTGATATTGATGTGAATTTAACCTTTAAAGCCAGCAAAGCGGGCAAGCAAGTTGAGCAAGTTACTCCAGACGGTAAATTGTTGTCTGTTCGCGTGCGATACTCATTTATACAACTCCCAGATGTGGGTTATCAACCTCGTCGTTATCATCCTATGAGCGGTTATTTATCTGATGAATATGCCGATTATTCTACTGCAGTTGATCAACCGCTGACTCAACGCCATTTGCTGCGCCACAGATTAGAAAAAGTCACTCCTGGTGACGCTCCAAGTAAAGTGGTTAAGCCTATTGTGTATTATCTTGATCCTGGTGCACCGGAGCCTATTCGAAGTGCTTTACTGGAAGGTGCACGTTGGTGGGAGAGCGCATTTACTGATGCAGGTTTTATTGACGGCTTTAAAGTTGAATTGTTGCCAGAAGGTGCAGACCCTCAAGACGTGCGCTATAACATGATCCAATGGGTGCATCGCGCCACAAGAGGTTGGTCATATGGCGCAGCAGTAACCGACCCTCGTACCGGTGAAATCATTAAAGGTAATGTCACGCTTGGCAGCCTAAGAGTACGCCAAGACCATCTCATTGCTCGAGGGCTCACTGCTGGTTGGCCTGATCGTAAAGCCGCTGCTGATGCCGCCATGGAATTGTCGCTTGCCCGTATTCGCCAGTTAGCTGCCCATGAAGTGGGCCATACCCTAGGGCTTGACCATAATTTTGCAGCATCAACAAACGATAATGCTTCGGTAATGGATTACCCACATCCGTACGTGAGTATTCAAGGTGATAACATTGATATTGCTACGCCTTACACCGAAGGAATGGGTGAGTGGGACAAATACACCATAGCCTATGGTTATGGAGGCCTTACGCAGACCGAGTCTTTGTTAACGTCGACCTTAACTAAAGGTTTTCGTTATATTGGGGAAGCAGACTCTCGTAGTGCCAGTGCCAGTAATGCGTATGCCAGTTTATGGGATCGTGGTAACGATGCAGTAGCGGAATTAGTACGTTTAGAAACAGTGCGCCGTAAAGCGATTGAGGACTTTAATTCAGATGCTTTATTGGCCGATGAACCTCATGGCGAATTAGCCGATGTGTTTGTGCCTATATATTTGCTCACGCGTTATCAAATAGAAGCCGCTGCAAAGTGGATTGGCGGGACTGATTATAGTTATCAACAAGTAGGTTCTGGCGTACGTTGGAATTATATTCGTCCTAAAATGCAACTTGCTGCACTCGATGCATTATTGGCGAGCTTGCAAACCGATAGCTTATTAGTACCAAATAATGTGCTGCAAGCGTTAGTGCCAAAAGCCGGTAATTATCGAAAAACTCGTGAAAGCTTTGGATCAAACTTAGGTGTGATAACCGATCCAGTGGCGATGGCTGAAGTGTTGAGCCGTCATATAGTGACGCAGTTATTAACCCCTGAACGTTTAAACCGTGTCAGTCAGGCTTATATGGAAGACAGTCAGCAACTGTCGGTGGTTCAATTAATCGATAAGCTTGCGGGTGCCAGTTTGTATCAAGATTTACCGAGTGGCCAGGGTCTAGCGATGCAAATGCGAGTCAATACTGTGGTGATTGATAGTCTATTAGCAACGTACCATAGCCCTAAAACAGTACCTGAAGTTAAAGCGCAGTTAGCCGCAAGAGTGGACTATATTATTAAGCAGCTTAAGCGCCGCAGTAACCGTGGCAGCGATTATCAATCGGCGCATTACGATTGGCTGTTTCAAGGTGTAACGAAAGGCATGACCGATCCTACCTATCGTTTAATCACCAAGCCGATGGACTTGCCTCCTGGCTCGCCAATTTAAGTGTTGGCTGATAGTGTTTGGTGAGAGTGTTGAGTGATGTATAGCTGACAATACGCGACCTCTATTAGGGTCGCGTATTGCTTTGTATCAGTGCAATAACCTGATGATAGCGTTTAGAATATGACTATTTTGTTTGCGGTAAAGTGGGTTCTGCAACGATGACTTTAGGGTTTCTAGGATAGAAATCATCTGCTTTACGATCGATATGGCTAAATTGACGGGTGTTTTTATAGGGCAGTTTCATAAAACCTGAAATACCATGACCTTGAATTTTATTTGCGTGAGTCATAATTCTATCCAAACAGGCTCGAAATGCTGCCTGTTTTCGTGGATTTAATAAACGTAAATAACTGTGGATTTTTAAATGGTTTGGTAATGCTTCAAAGATAATACAGCCAGTATGATGGATTTGATTTAACCACCCAAGTTCAGTCATGATTTCTGCTGGCAGTTCCAAGTTTTCTTCCGGATCTTTACCGTCTTCAAAGTATGAGTGCAGCCGAGATTTATCTTCCAAGGTGGGCACATCACCGACTTCAAACGGCATTTGCAGTTCACCGGTTATTTTATATTGGTGCTCGGTACTTTTTCGCTCAAGGTGTAAGGTGTCTTTGGCATTAAAAAAGCAAGCTTTGAACACCCCAATCCGCTTAATTCCTCGCGCCATGGTGACCATATTATTTACCGCTAACACGAGCGGCGCTTTACTGTCTGGATCGTAGATGGCTAAATTGGAGTCGATAAACACGCCAGACTCTTGCCAATGGATCACCAAACCGCCGACGATAGGATACTGTGCTAAACGGCCTACTGCGGCAATAAAGCCTTTTTCGGTATCGGCCATACCCACCATAAAATTGCGATAATATTTCTCTAATTGCACATCATCCATTTTGGCAATGGGATCTTGAGTATTGTGCTCTTTCAAAAACGATTTACGCGAGCTGTAACTTACGGTTTCGACGGCTTTCGAACGCGGTTGAGCCCATACCGGAATGTCGGGGGCGAGGGGGGGCATGGATAGTATCGGCAAATGCATTCGATGACTGTGGCGTAGACTTTTGAGAAAGTAATCACCCGCAAGATTGCGCCGTTCAACATCATCACTGAGCATTGCATCAAGTGTTTTTGCCAGTTCGATAGGTAACCCTATGCTGGTTGCTGGAATGATTTTTGTGCCGAAACGACTAATTTGTCCTGACGCGAGTGCATATAAGGTTGCAGCAGCGCCTTGTTCGTCAAATCGAGGCGTAGATAACGCACCGCTCAATTGTTCGTCACCAATAAAATACACATCGCCCATACGCGCGTTAGTGTGCTGTTGGTCGCTTGATAGTAAGGACATGACATTGTCATCAACCGCGCGGCCGTGTTCATCTCGCTGAGCAAATACCGCAGAGCCCCAATCAATTAACGACAACTTGTCGGTTTCAATATCATAAACCAAGTTAGATGGCTTAATATCGCCATGCACTAAAGGCTTACCTTTACGAAGATAATATAAAATATTGGCTAATTGTCTTGCGATACTGACGACCATTACTGGTGGCAAAGCGCCTAATCGTTGGCAAATCTTGTCGAGGTCTTCGCCTTGAGCCCGCTCCATTACTAAAATGCCTTGCTTACCAACCCGTTCAAATTTTATCGCCCCTGGTATGTTTGGGTGTTTTACTTGGCTAAGCATATAGGCTTCTTCTTCAAGCCTATCTTGGACGCTTTGAGGTAAATTTACCCTTGAGAATTTAAACACATGTGATTGGCTAAATTCATTGATACCTGCAAACACAAAGCCATAGGCTCCCTTACCAATAAATTCAATTTGCTGATATCCCAATTTACTCAGCTGTTGCTTACACAAGCGGATCCAGGCCTTATGCTTGCGTGCATCATTGGCGCTGAGCAGGTAGATGGACTGCTCTTCATTGATATAAAAGTGTTGCAGTTGCGGTGTTTGCAAAGGTAAGCCTCCTTTTTAAGCCCATTAAACCTTGATTAACCTTACTGCGGCAAGTGCTTCTTATATAAAACAACAGATTCCATCCACACATCAGCGCAGTCTATTTAAACATGGCTGTTCTTTTACTAAAAACCGCCCAGTATTGTTTTGTGAGCAAGCTTTTTGATTTGTAAATGGTCGCTTCCTATCTAAAAAATTACGATAAGTAAACCTTGACCTATATCAAATCAAAATCAATCAACACTAGGTACTATGGCTGTAATAGTTAATTAACGATTTTATGAGAGGTTATATGCATAATATAAATAAAACTGATTTAATTCAGTTGTTTAATTTTCCTCGGCAGCGAATTTTACAATCAATGGAAGTTACCCATTGTCCCCATGCAGTGTTTTTTAATCAAAGTGATGAGCAATGCATAACCTGTCATCAGGGAGAGGAGTGTTTGTGGATTAATCATAACGATGAAATGGTTGCGCTTGAAATGAAGTCGGTTGACCAATTAAAGCAACAATTATTAATCGCGGTCGATTACATTGACTCAAATTTAAGCCCGCATCATATGTCGCGTAGAAAGTGCCAATGTGAAAACTGTCGTTGGTTAAGGCAAGTACAAATGACTCTAGACGGTAAAGCCTAGTAAGTTGAATGCCAAATCATCAAGGGAGGTTGCATCCATTTTTTTTAGTCTTTAAAGTAGCCTGCATCTCATTAGCAACTTGACTGAAGAATAGCATCATGGAACCCAGCTTTTGGCATGAAAAATGGCAGTTACAACAAATTGGTTTTCACCAAAACCAAGTGAACCCTTTTTTAGTAAAATATTGGTCGCATATTGGTTTGAATGAAAACACTGAGGTATTCGTTCCTCTATGTGGTAAATCGTTGGATATGTTTTATTTGGCCGAGCAGCGTCATACTGTGCTTGGATGTGAACTCAATACCCTCGCGGTTGAACAATTTTTTACCGACAATGGTCTGACTTATCAAGTCAATCATACCGACGAACATGTGGTCTTTTCTACTGATCAAGTGACCTTATATCAAGGTGATATTTTTACTCTCCCTAAAAGTGCAACATCGTCGATTAGTGGTTTTTACGATCGTGCTGCCCTGATTGCTTGGCCAGAAGAAATGCGCCAACAATATGTTAAAGCACTCGCTGCGCTTATACCGGCGAATGTAAGTGGCTTATTAATCACCCTAGATTACTTACAAGAGACTCTAAAAGGGCCACCATTTGCAGTCAGTCCACGTTGGGTTGAAAGCTATTTAACGCCATATTTTGATGTTGAATTGTTGGAGTGTGTTGATGTACTGGCTGACAATCCGAGGTTTATGAATAAACACGTGCCTTGGCTTAATGAAGCCGTTTATAAGTTAACTCGAAAATCATAAAGAGACGCTAAAACCTACCCATAACATCGGTAGGTTTTTTTATAACGTGAAATCATTTTTAAAGGCGTTAGTGAGATTCTCTAAGAGTAATTAAGGGCCTTAAATCGACTTCACCGTCGGCGTAAATGGCTGCGATATCATCTTGCTGACTAATGACAGCGACTGGCCCTTTAAGCATATGACGAACGAACAATAATCGATAACCATAACGATGTAAGTCATACAGTGCGAGTTTTTGGTCTGCTGTGGTTAAATTCCAATGCTCATCGTGATGAATTACATCCTTGTCACGTCGATCATTTATTTGGTATGCAACTTGAGTCATAATCCTTTCACCTAAGTCTTTTGAATTGTTTATTTATTATTTACAACATTACTATAACAATAATACTTTTGAATGATAGTTTTTTGAACGCATTTTGTATGAAAAATCCCAAATTTCATTAGCTAACTCACATTTTCATCAATTTGGACACTCTGATGCTTAATTACATTGAACCAGTATTTCGTCCTCCTTCAGAAGGAAAGTCATTAATTTTACAGGTTTCCAATGGTTGTAGCTGGAATCAGTGCAGTTTTTGCGACATGTATACCCAGCCACAAAAACAGTTTAGAGCACAGAAACTCGATAAAATTGAAGATGATATTATTACTGCTGCCGCATCTGGTTATCCATTTAACCGTGTTTTTTTAGCCGATGGTGATGCGATGACGTTACCGTTTAATCGTTTAAAAGCGATTTGTGAATTGATTAATACTCATCTGCCTCATGTCACTCGGATTAGCAGTTATTGTCTCCCGCGTAACCTAAGCAATAAAACGGTTGAGCAATTAGCACAATTACGACAAATGGGTTTATCTATTTTGTATATTGGCTGTGAAAGCGGTGATGATGAAGTGCTTGGACGCATTAAAAAAGGCGAAACGTTTGCCTCATCTTTAGCTGCGTTACAGAAGATTAGCCAAGCAGGCATAAAATCATCAGTGATGATTCTCATGGGATTAGGTGGTGTGCAGTTATCTCGTCAACATGCGATAGCCTCTGCTGAATTAATGAATGCGGCTCAGCCCGATTATTTATCCACACTGGTGGTAACATTACCGCTGGGAACTGAGCGCATGGATAATGTTTTTGATGGTAAGTTTGTATTGCCAGATCAAAGCGGTTTATTGACAGAAATGCACACGCTATTGAGCCATCTGAAGTTGGATAAAACCATTTTTCGTTCAGATCATGCTTCGAACTATTTAGTGCTTAAAGGTATTTTAGGCAAAGATAAGTCTGCATTAATCACTCAAATTGAGCAGGCATTACACGGAATGATCCCGTTGCGACAAGAATGGCAACGGGGTTTGTAGCTGCATTTACAATGATACTAACCAGTTTATTTAATGGGTTAATTAACTAGCCTGTATTTTCTGCTTAGTGACAGCCTTAGCTTTATTGCTCGTCTTCAAAGATACTTTCAATCGGTAACTTGAATAAACGTGCCGCTTTAAAGGCCAATGGCAAACTCGGATCAAACTTACCGGTTTCGATCGCGTTGACTGTTTGCCGGGACACATCAAGTAAGTCTGCTAGTTGTGCTTGGGTCAAGTCTTGTTCTGCCCTGAGCACTTTTAGGCGATTTTTCATTGATACTTCCTATGGCCTAGAATAATACCGACTAAATAGGTTAGCCCCATAATGATCACCAAATGAGAAATTTCCGCGTGACCTGCTATTAAGTTTGTCGTGTCTAAATTTGAGTAGCTCAAGCCAACAATTAGCCCCACCCCCAGACTGAGGCCCATCGCATTTAATTGAATCTTTTGCTGCAATTCATCTAAGCCAAGTAGTTGGCGTCTATTGGCTAAAATCATCCCAATACCCATCATGAAATTAGTGCCTATGGCCATTATGGTGATTAAATCTTGCTGCCAAATAAATTGTGGACCAAAGTTAGCGACGGCCATGCTTATCACCCACGCTAGGGTCCATTTAGCTAAACGAGTTGTATTATGTTTGTTGGTATTTTTCCAGTCTTTATTGTGTGTTAGTGGTGACATTATCAACATCCCTTTGGTCGTGCTTAGTTGTCATTATGTCAACTAAGCTTGACTTTAAGTTATAGCAATCTATTCGTGGTTGTCAAGTAAGCTTTACTTTTTGATGTGTTGTAAATTAACCTCAACTCGGGTTAAGAGGTTACATTAATGACTGAGTCAAAATGATTGGACTAGTGCAGTGCATTGCATTGCAGCTAAAAACTAACTTATTGAGCCAGATTAGGTTAATGAATGTATTGATGGCAAAACTAAGCTGTAGAGTGGATTGACTCATCTACGCCTGAAATGAATATCTGTAGGTGTTTAATAAAGTGATGTTATCGCTGATGCATTTGTCATAGTTAGTTGCACAAGTGTAAGTGAACCATTATGTTCATTTACAGATAAAAGTTTGACGAGTAATCACACTTCTTTGTGCACTATTTTTGTATAGTGCCAAGGGCTTTAATGACTCTCAAGACCCTGTAACAGTTCGTTTGTCGCAGTCGTTAATCATCTTCGAATATCTTGTTGGTATGCATTGAAAGGCCAGTGATTCTCATAGCAGGATATTCAGTAAAACCTTATAGTGTATCGATTTACTTAATAAAAGTAGGACAGTGATCCCCATGAAAACTAAAATAATATTAGACACAGATCCCGGTATTGATGATGTATTTGCTATTCTGTTTGCCGAAGCACACCCCGATATTGAACTTAAGGCTATTACTACTATTTATGGCAATGTAACCATTGAAAATGCGACCCGTAACGCGCTTTATCTTAAACAAAAATTTCAGTTGCAAGCCGATATTGTCACTGGCGCGAGTAAGCCTATCGTTCGACCTCCAGTTGGCCCAACTGTCGTTGTACACGGAGAAGGTGGCTTTGGTGATGTGAATGTCCCAGCCGAAGTAGAAGGTCAAGCTGATCCGCGGCCTGCGTATCAATACATCATTGACGCTGTAAAGGCGGAGCCTGGTGAGATTACTTTAGTGGCCATCGGTCCGTTAACTAACCTTGCGCTAGCGCTTCAGGCTGGCCCAAGCATTGTCGACTTAGTTAACAAGGTGGTCATTATGGGTGGCGCTTTTGGTGAGAACGGTCATCGCGGTAATGTGACCCCTTTTGCCGAAGCTAATGTACACGATGATCCTCATGCTGCCGATATGGTGTTGACTGCCTCATGGCCTGTGGTCGTGATTGGTTTAGACGTGACTGAACAAAGCTTTTTTACTCGTGATTATCTTGACCAATTACGTGACGATTCAGGCGAAGTTGGCCAATTTATTTGGGATGTTAGCCGGTTCTATTTGAGATTTTATAGTGAAAAAGTGGGTTTAGAAGCTTGCCACGTGCATGACCCATCCGCCATTGCCTATGTGATTAATCCAGAGCTGTTCACGCTTAGAGCTGGGCCAATAAGAGTGGTTGTCGATGGTGTTGCCGAAGGGATGACCATTCAGAAAATTGATGACCGTGTTTACCCGCATGATGAATGGATGAACCAAGCACCACAACAGGTTGCTGTTACGGTGAAAGATGCCGAACTGTTGGAATTATATCGCCACAGTATTATCAGTTATGCCGCAAGGATGAAATAGCACTGTCGGCATCTGGCGGACTAATATCGCTTACCTAAAACGAGCGCAGTAATCACTGCGCTTTTTCATGGGCGTTCGACTCTAGTGTTTTACATTAGCGCTTTACATTAGAAATCAGCACTCGCGATTAAGCATTAAGTCTAGCTGCGACAAGTGAGCCATCTGGCATGTTTGCTGCGCCTAGGCGCTCAACAGCGAGTGACGCATAAGCGTTGGCATATTTAGCGGCCTGATGCAGTGTACTGCCTCTAGCAAGCTCGGCGACCAAAGCGCCATTAAAAGCATCGCCTGCACCAGTGGTATCAACAACCGCGCTTTTTAACACCTCGATTAGGGTAAATTGATCGTTTTCATAAAGTAATACTCCATCAGATCCGCGAGTAATCACCACCGACGTTACGCCTAAGGCATGTATTGCAATAGCGGCCTGCTTAGCACTGTCTAGATCGGTTACTGAGATCCCAGTCATTAACGAAGCTTCTGTTTCATTAGGAGTGATCATATCAACTAAAGGTAATAACTCGAGAGTTCTTTGATGATATGGCGCCGGATTGAGGATCACTTTAGCACCGTTGTCTTTGGCAATGCTCATCGCGAGCTTGATAGCATCAAAGTTGGTTTCAAGTTGGGTTAAAAACAGTTGTGCATTAATAATATGCTGTTTGGCTGAGTGTATTTCATCATCGGTCAGCGTCATGTTTGCGCCTTCGTTGACCGCAATCATATTCTCGCCAGCTTGTTCACTAACATAAATCAGCGCGGTACCAGTCGGGCTAGTTGAGGACTCGAGGATAATCGTATTGTCTATGCCGGTACTGCTGAGATGTTGGCGCGCAAATTGGCTAAATTGATCAGTACCAATTTTAGTCATGAAGCTAACATTGGCACCATTTTTAGCCGCAGCATAAGCTTGGTTTGCCCCTTTGCCGCCAGCGCCAATACTGCTGCTACTTGAATGCAAGGTCTCACCTGGTAGGGGGAAACGTGCTAGATTCGCAACAATATCGACATTGAATGAGCCAAGTACAAATACATTATGTTTCATTTTGATTAATCTACCTTGGTTTGAGTCGAGTGCCATGCTGTCGTTCAGTATGCTGCGGTCGAGTAATTCTGCCAGCATGGCATCCAAGCTATACTTTTTGATATCCACCCCTTCAGACTGACAGACTCCGCCATGAACTCGTTTTACCAGGCCGTCTTTTTCCAGTTGAACGAGATCACAACGAACCGTTTTAGCGGTTACCGCCAGTAATGTGGATATTTTTTGGTTAGACAGTTCTTTATGCATGTTAAGCAACTTGAGAATAACAGCCAGTCTTTCATTTCGACTTAGTTTTTTCATAATGAAATATAGTGCTTTTGCAGAAAATAAGTTGTGATAAAGACAAGAGCTTAACATGCAAAGTGAACGAGTTGGTTCGTTTGCTATCCGTTATTGCCAATTTGGGGCTACTGAATGATTCGACAACAAAAATTCAATGAGCTTAGCTGCATGAGCTTCATTGAATGTACATAATAAAGAAGAGGTTGGGTTATTTCACACACTATAATATTCATACTGTTCGCAGTAGCTTTGGATAATAAATGTATGGAGAGTAAGCGTAGGTGAGTAAGTGTTCTTACAGGGGTAAACTTGTTGATTATTCTGACTTATTGCATCGGCACTATCATTCTCAATACATTCTTTTGCGGAGCTTCCCACTACAGCGCGTGAATTGCTTAATTCAATAGAGCCTCGGGTGAATATCCATTGGCGGCAATAGTTTGTCGGCCCAATTCAGATTGTTAGGGCCAGTGAGATTGAATGGATTAAAACTGCTACCGTTGCTTTATTGGCGTTTTATTTGCTGCACTTACAATCGTAATACTTTACACAGTGAAGAGTACCAGCAGCAGAATGAATACTCTCGTTATTAAACTAGATCTACTAAAACTAGTGCTGTAAATGTATTTCCTTTACCGGGCAAGGTATCTTAATTTTGGCTTGATTGAGTGCTTTGATTATTGCGAGGTTAGTGTGGTACTTCTCTTCGAAATAGCGTGTTGTCGGAACCCAGTAACGTACGCCAATCTCTATACCCACAGTATTAAATCCATTGATGCCGACTAATGGTTTTTTGTCTTGATAAATTGCCGGAGCAGCGGCAAGTACGTCATTAATTAATTGGATAACATGATCGGCATCAGCGTGGTAATCAATATTTATTTTGTTTTCAACCAATTTATAAGCGAATGAGTTATGTAAAATTTCGCCGACAATGTGCTTATTGGGAATACTAATTTGTTCGCCTTCTTCATTAGTTAATATGGTTTGGCCCAGTTTAATTATTTCAACCACACCGCTGACACCTTTAATTTCAATGGTATTTCCAACCACAAAAGGGCGGGTGACAATAATGGTAATGCCGGCTGCGTAATTAGATAACATTCCTTGTAATGCCAAGCCAGCTCCAAGTGAAGCGGCACCAATAGCAGCCACCATTGGTGTTACGCTAATGCCTAATTTTCCTAAACAGATAACGGCAACCATCACAATAATGATGATTTTAACTAAGTTGGAAGCAAAGTTACTGAGGGTGATATCAATGTTATGTTTTTTCAGTTGAGCAGCGACAACATTGGCCGCTTTGTTTGCCACCCAAAGCCCCAATAAGAAAATAATAATCGCACCAGCAATTTGAAAGCTGTACTCAACAACAAACTCAGTGATGACGCTATAGACATTTTGCAGTTGTTGGAGCTCTTGATCTAAACTGGGTTCGTTCATTCTATGTTCCTTATTGAAGCACGTTAAGATGTTATCAAATTGGATGATAACAACTTTTTACTCTAAGGTGTAAATCTGTGATGGGTGTTAAGTGCCATCACTGTGAAAATATTTTTAATGACTTAATGGGCATTTTTCTCGCAAATGTCTATACTTTCTAGGCGCAGAAACCAATCAATAACGCAGTGAGTTTAGCGAGTAATACGTTGCGTGTTATTGATATTTCTCGAAGAATAAAAAATTATACTTTTTGCATAAAAATTCGTTGCGTATTGATTGAAAATATCGTTTACTGCGCATGTTTTTACAGATTCGTAATGACACTTTTATCGCCCTACTTACAGGAGGCACTGGCCTAATGAGCCAATTTCAATCGATTGATGTTGCAGATTATTATGACAAGGACACGTTTGACCGCATTGAGGCATTTGCTAAAGATAAGCCAACGCCATTTGTAGTTATTGACACCCAAATCGTTGCGAAACAATACGATGATATGGTTAACAATTTTCCTTTCGCAAATATTTATTATGCGGTTAAGGCAAATCCGGCCAAAGAAATTTTAACCTTGTTGCGAGATAAAGGTTCAAACTTTGATATCGCATCCATTTACGAACTTGAAATGGTAACGTCGATAGGTGTTTCTGCAGACCGTATTAGCTACGGTAACACCATTAAGAAGCGTGTCGATGTACGATCATTCTTTGAACAAGGCGTACGTATGTTTGCTTCAGACTCTGAAGCCGATTTACGCATGATTGCTGAAGAAGCTCCTGGTTCAAAAGTGTACTTGCGTATTTTAACTGAAGGTACACACACTGCTGACTGGCCTTTGTCACGAAAGTTTGGTTGCCAATAAGAAAAAAAAA
>NZ_PJAP01000296.1:0-7322 GCF_002836795.1 Shewanella sp. 11B5
TTAAATGACGTTGAAATGGCTTCGTATAGTTTGGTTGCTTATGGCTGCGGTTTATTAAGTTTCATGATGATTAAAGTATTAGCTCCGGGATACTATTCGCGCCAAGACACTAAAACTCCGGTTAAATATGGCATTATTGCCATGGTCAGCAATATGGTGTTCAACCTTATTTTTGCCATTCCATTTGGCTACGTGGGTTTAGCCATCGCGACATCAATGTCTGCGCTATTGAATGCGGGTTTATTATATCGAGGTTTGCATAAAGCGGGCGTCTATCAAATGAGCCGACAGACGTTATTTTTCTCGTTTAAAGTCATCATTTCTACCACCTTAATGGCCATTGGCATTGTTTATTTTATGCCGCAACAAAGTATATGGCTCGAATGGCAGACCTTTGAACGTATGTTTATGTTGATTGAGCTAATTGTGGGTGGCGCGGTTATTTATTTATTAAGTTTACTTGCATTGGGTGTACGGCCTTGGAAAATTAAACGTCAGGGATAATTTATCCTATGTGAATGACTAAGGGTATATCAGCAAGTTATCCAAAATCCGGTGTAATAATCTGAGGTTGAAACTCGCATCTAACATTGGTTTGGGTATATAATCTGCCGATTTGCAATAGGCAGTATTGAGCGTAATGGAATTAATCCGCGGTATACACAATATTTTACCTTCTCATCATGGTTGCGTTTTGACCATTGGGAATTTTGATGGTGTCCATCGTGGCCATGCACAGGTGATCAGCAGCTTAGTGAGTAAAGCGCATCATTTTCAACTGCCTGCAATGTTAATGACCTTTGAACCGCAACCGCAAGAACGTTTTCGTGGTACTGATGCGCCAGCGCGGCTTAGTCTTCTACGCGATAAAATTAGATTGTTAGATGAGCTTAAAATTGATCAGCTACTTTGCATCAACTTTACTGAAGCCTTTGCTAATCAACCTGCTGAAGCGTTTATTGAAGAGTTACTGGTTAAAAAACTCGGCGTTAAATATCTCGTGGTTGGAGATGATTTTTGTTTTGGTAAAGGTCGCTTAGGCAACTTCGATATGCTCGTTGCTGCGGGTAAAGAATTTGGCTTTACTGTAGTCAGTACACAAAGCTTTGTTGTTGGTTCGTTGCGAGTAAGCTCTACAGCAGTGAGAGAACAGCTGGCGTTAGGACACTTAGAACAAGCAAGACGTTTATTGGGTCATCCTTTCATTTTAAGTGGTAAGGTTGCTCACGGACAAAAATTAGGCCGTACAATCGGTTTTCCAACAGCAAATATTGCCTTAAAACGACACGTTGTACCTGTGAGAGGGGTATTCGCGGTTCGCTTGTACTGGGATGGCAGCGATATTTATGATGGTGTGGCTAATGTGGGTTTTAGACCCACTGTAAATGGTCAAACTTGCAGATTAGAAGTCCATTTGTTTGATTTTAGCGGTGATTTATACGGCAAACGAGTGGAAGTAGAATTAGTAGCAAAGATCCGTGATGAACAACCTTTTGAGTCATTGGACGCGCTAAAAAAACAGATTTTAAATGATGCAAATGAAGCTCGCGCTTTATTTAGCAACGATGCTAGCTGAAATGAATCAGCTTTAAATAATGGTATGGGATCAATGAGCGACTATAAATTTACTTTGAATTTGCCGGAAACAGAGTTTCCGATGCGCGGTAATTTGGCAAATCGCGAGCCAGAAATGTTAAATAGCTGGACGCAAGACGGGCTGTATCAGCAGATCCGTGAAAGCCGTACTGGCCGTAAACCTTTCATTCTTCATGATGGCCCTCCATACGCCAATGGCAGCATTCATATAGGTCATTCGGTAAACAAAATTCTTAAAGACATCATTATTAAGTCTAAAACCATGTCAGGTTTTGACACGCCTTATATTCCAGGCTGGGATTGTCATGGATTACCGATTGAGCTTAAAGTTGAGCAAAAAGTCGGTAAGCCGGGCGTCAAAATTTCTGCGGCAGAGTTCCGTGAAGAATGCCGTAAATATGCGGCTATTCAAGTTGATGGTCAACGAGAAGACTTTATCCGTTTAGGTGTATTAGGTGATTGGCAAAATCCTTACCTAACAATGGATTTTTCAACCGAAGCGAATATTGTCCGTTCATTGGCAAAAGTGATTGAAAGTGGTCATTTGCACAAAGGTGTTAAACCTGTGCATTGGTGTACCGACTGTGGTTCAGCACTTGCTGAGGCAGAAGTAGAATACGAAGATAAAACATCTCCAGCCATCGATGTGGCTTTTTTTGCAGTTGATAGCTCAGCTGTTGCCGCTAAATTTGGCGTTGAGAATTATACTAAACCGGTAGCGATGGCAATTTGGACTACCACGCCGTGGACCATGCCTGCTAATCGCGCATTATCACTAAGCCCTGAGCTAGATTATAGCTTGGTTGAATTTGTGAAAGAAGGTAAAACCACCACCTTGATATTAGCTCAAGTGCTGGTTGAGTCATGTCTTGAGCGTTATAGCGCGGAGTCGCACACTATTTTAGGTGAAGTGAAAGGCGCCGAGCTTGAGTTAATGCGCTTTAATCATCCATTCTATGCTTTTGATGTGCCAGCTATTTTAGGCGACCATGTTACGACTGACGCAGGTACCGGTATTGTTCATACTGCACCAGGCCATGGTCAGGACGACTTTGTGGTTGGTCAAAAGTACGGTTTAGAAGTGGCTAACCCTGTTGGCGACAATGGTGTTTATAAGCCAGATACTGAATTTTTTGCTGGCCAACACGTTTTTAAAGCTAACGCCAATGTGGTTGCGCTGTTAGAAGAAAAGGGCGCACTACTACTGCATGTTGCTATCCGCCATAGCTATCCGCATTGCTGGCGCCACAAAACGCCAATTATTTTCCGTGCAACGCCACAATGGTTTATCTCTATGGATAACCATGGTTTGCGTTCACAAGCGTTAAAAGAAATCGAACAAACCAAGTGGATCCCAGATTGGGGCCAAAGCCGCATCGAAAAAATGGTTGAAAACCGTCCAGACTGGTGTATTTCACGTCAGCGTACGTGGGGCGTACCGATTACGTTATTTGTTCATCGTGAAACGGATGAGCTACATCCAGACAGTGTTTCATTGATGGAACGTGTAGCGCATCGCATTGAACAACAAGGCATCCAAGCTTGGTGGGATTTAGAGGCAAGTGAATTGTTAGGTGATGAGGCCGATCAGTACCGTAAAGTGACAGATACTTTAGACGTATGGTTTGACTCAGGTTCATCATTCTCATCTGTTGTCGCAGCGCGTCCAGAGTTTCATGGACATGACATTGATTTGTACCTAGAAGGAAGCGATCAGCATCGTGGTTGGTTTATGTCATCATTGATGATTTCAACCGCTATGAATGGTAAAGCACCTTATAAGCAAGTATTGACACATGGTTTTACCGTTGATGGTAAAGGCCGTAAGATGTCAAAATCTGTTGGTAACGTGATAGCTCCATTACAAGTAATCAATAAGCTTGGTGCTGATATTTTACGCCTATGGGTTGCCGCAACCGATTATAGTGGCGAAATGACAGTATCTGACGAGATTTTAAATCGTAGTGCTGATGCGTATCGTCGTATTCGTAATACTGCACGTTTCTTGCTGGCTAACTTGAATGGCTTTAACCCAGAAACGGACATGATCGCATCTGAAGACATGGTCGCGTTAGATCGTTGGGTTGTTCGTCGTGCAGCAGTGCTGCAACAAGAAATCATCGAAGCGTACGATCAATACAATTTCCATTTAGTGACTCAAAAGCTCATGCAGTTCTGTTCTGTGGAGTTAGGCAGTTTCTATCTTGATATTATTAAAGATCGCCAGTACACCGCTAAGCAAGAAGGGCATGCACGTCGTAGCTGTCAATCTGCGCTTTATCATATTGCCGAGGCGATGGTTCGTTGGATGACGCCAATTTTAAGCTTTACCGCTGATGAAGTGTGGCAATTGTTACCAGGTAAACGTGAAAAGTATGTGTTTACCCAAGAATGGTATCAAGGCTTAGAAGCAGTCACTCTTGAAAGTGATTTAAGCGATGATTATTGGGAGAAACTATTAACTGTTCGTAATGAAGTTAACAAAGTACTCGAACAAGCGCGTCGTGATAAACGTATTGGGGGTTCATTAGAAGCTGAAGTGACATTGTTCGCAGATGCCGATTTAGCAGCTGAGTTAGCTAAAGTGGGTGATGAGTTACGATTTATCCTTATTACCTCTAAAGCAGCTGTTGCGGATATGTCACAAGCCGGTAGCGATGCCATCGAAACTGAACTAAGTTCGCTTAAACTAGTGGTTGCCAAAAGTAGCGCCGAGAAGTGTGAGCGTTGCTGGCACTATCGTGAAGAGGTTGGCACCATTGAAGCTCACCCAACATTGTGTCAACGCTGTGTGACCAATATTGAAGGTGAAGGCGAACAACGCGAATTCGCTTAAGGAAACATTGATAATGAGTACTGTGCCATTAACTTGGAAAGACAGTGGCTTGCGTTGGTATTGGGTAGCTGCATTGGTGTTTTTAGCCGATCAGCTATCTAAACAATGGGTCCTGAGCAATTTTGAATTGTATGAGTCTATACAGCTTTTGCCGTTTTTTAATTTCACTTACGTGCGAAATTACGGTGCAGCATTCAGTTTTTTAAGTGAAGCTGGTGGGTGGCAACGTTGGTTGTTTACCATTATTGCGGTCGGTTTTAGTACCTTGTTAACAATATGGTTGCGCAAGCAATCTTATTCGTTATGGCGCAGTAATTTAGCCTTTACCTTAGTCATAGGCGGCGCATTAGGTAATTTGGTTGATCGTTTAATGCATGGTTTTGTAATCGACTTTGTCGATTTTTACTGGAATACCAGTCATTATCCTGCATTTAATATTGCCGATGCAGGCATCTTTATTGGTGCGGTATTGATCATTTGGGAATCATTTAGACCCGACGCAAAGCCATCGAAGGAGCAAGATTAACTGTGACAGATTTAAGTAAGCAAGACAGTCATTCATTAATATGTCATATGAATATAGTACTGGAAGACGGCTCCACAGCCGACAGTACAAAATCGTCTGGTAAACCTTCACGTTTAAATATTGGTGACGGTAGCCTAAGTCCGGCTTTTGAAGACGAACTGAAAGACTTGAAAGAAGGTGATAAGCACATATTTACCTTAGCGGCAAAAGACGCTTTTGGTGAGTCAAATCCTGATGCGATTCATTATATGGACAGAAGCCGCTTTCCTGCAGATATGAAGCTTGAAGACGGCGTGATTGTCAGTTTTGCGGGGCCTGGTGGGAGTGAAATACCGGGTATCGTTCGCGATACTGCTGGTAATTCAATTACCGTCGATTTAAACCATCCCCTCGCAGGACGCACGCTTACATTTGAACTTGAAGTTGTCAGTGTCATAACTGAGTAAAAAAGGTATCACATGCTAAAAGTTGATCCGACGTCTCCAGAACTGAGTATTTTACTGGCCAATCCTCGGGGTTTCTGTGCCGGGGTAGATCGCGCTATCAGTATTGTTGAGCGTGCTTTAGAGTTATTTGAACCTCCAATTTATGTACGCCATGAAGTGGTACATAACCGATATGTGGTTGAAAATCTAAAACAGCGTGGTGCTCTTTTTATTGATGAACTTGACCAAGTACCAGACAACAGCATTGTTATTTTTAGTGCGCACGGTGTATCACAAGCTGTGCGCAAAGAAGCTAAAAACCGTGGTTTAAAAGTCTTTGATGCGACATGTCCGTTAGTGACAAAAGTACATTTACAAGTGACTCGTGCAAGTCGCAAAGGTATCGAGTGCATTTTGATTGGTCATGAAGGCCATCCAGAAGTTGAAGGCACCATGGGACAATATGATAATCCTAAAGGTGGTGTTTATCTTATTGAGTCTCCAGAGGATGTTAATAATCTTCAGGTTAATAACCCAGACAACTTATGTTTTGTCACTCAAACAACGCTTTCTGTTGATGACACCTTAGATATTATTACTGCATTGCAAAAGCGCTTTCCTTCAATTGAGGGGCCGCGTAAAGATGATATTTGCTACGCGACGCAAAATCGACAAGATGCTGTACGCAGTATGTCTTCCGAAGTTGATTTATTGATTGTTGTTGGTTCTAAAAATAGCTCTAACTCAAATCGTTTACGTGAACTGGCTGAGAAAACGGGTACGCAATCTTATCTCGTTGATACCGCCGCTGACGTGGAGGCTATGTGGTTTGATGGTGTGAAGAAAGTCGCTGTAACTGCAGGGGCTTCAGCCCCAGAGGTTTTAGTACAACAAGTTGTTAACGCAATAGCTAAACTTGCCCCAAGTATTATTACTGAAGTTGAAGGCCGTAAAGAAGACACTGTATTTGCGGTTCCTGCTGAATTACGTTAATAATTTCAATGATCTAAAAATAATAACCCGCAGCTTAATTTAAGCTGCGGGTTTTTTGTGCTTACAAAATAAACCGAGTATAATACTGATAAATTGTGTTGACCTATTAATCATACAAGATAGATACTATCTGATTACATTTAAGTCAGCTATTATCTATGCTAGATGCTAGATGCTAGATGCTAGATGCTAGATGATAGTTCAAGTTTAAGTAAAGATATTTAAGATCGAGAGTATTTACTCTTGGTTTTCTTAGGGAGTTTGACGCTCATGCCATGTAAAAGGAATGGATTTTCCTTAATTGAAGTAATGGTATCACTGGTTATTCTAGTGATAGGCCTCATTGGGATTTTTAATCTGCATATTATGTCAAAACAGGGCAGTTTTGAGTCTTTTCAGCAAACCCAAGCCTCGTATTTTGCTAATGATATAATCAATCGTATGCGTCTAAATGTAAGTGAATTAAGCAATTATGGATCGTCCTCCGGTACTCACTATAGTGGAGAATCATTAACAAAACCCACAGAATGCTCTGGAGTTTATCGCTGTTCTAATACTGAATTGAGAGCGTGGGATTTATATGAGTGGCAGAGTGCTTTTATTGGCGATTCTGAAGTTGATAGTGATGGCAGTATTGGAGGTTTACCTACACCAACAGCATGTGTTTATGTTAATTCAAATGATGTTGTAATAGTCATGACATGGAAGAGTGTTCGTAAGTTTAATGGTACTAATGAGAATTATTCTGATGAAGTAAAATCATGTGATTCTTCTGGTGCAACGCGAAGAATTTTTGAAGTTAAAACGGCAATATTTTAATGAGCCATATGATGAATAAATTATCTATAAAACATCGTGGAATGTCTTTAGTTGAATTAATGATAGCCATGCTTGTGGGGTTATTTTTAACCGCGGGTATCTTCACTATGTTTAATATGTCGTCAAG
>NZ_PJAP01000297.1:0-7319 GCF_002836795.1 Shewanella sp. 11B5
TTTAACTAATCGCAGCATCACTCGCCTGAGTTGCTTAAGTTTGTTCTGGCATTTCTTAGACATCGTGTGGGTGTGCGTGTTTACCGTAGTTTATTTGTTAGGAGTCTTGTGATGAGCAATGCACATGCAAGCCACGGCGAAGGCGATTTTTCTGCCAGCGTTAAATCATATTTAGTCGGCTTTGTGTTATCGGTTGTCTTAACCGGTATTCCATTTTGGTCGGTGATGACGCACCAGTTTGACCACATGACAACGCTATGGGTTGTGGTGATAACGGCGTTAGTGCAAATCGTGGTGCACTTGAAATACTTCCTCCATTTAGATTTTTCTAAAAAAGGCAGAATCAATACATTCTCGTTCTTATTCACAGCCTTGATTATTGTCATGGTGGTGGGTTTGTCTGTGTGGATTATCTACGCAGCCAATGAATTGATGATGTAACGAGATCAACGTAACCACAGTATGTCACTCAACAGCCATCATGAATAATCAAGGTCAATTTATGTCAGCACAATTAACCTCACGCTTACGAGGATATGTTCAGGTCACCAAACCTGGCATCATCATGGGCAATTTAATTTCTGTCGCGGGCGGCTTTTTACTCGCGGCTCAAGGTAATGTTGATTTGACCTTGATGTTCGCCACCATGATAGGTTTATCTTTGGTGGTAGCGTCGGGTTGCGCGATCAATAATTGCATTGATCGCGACATCGACGCCAAGATGAAGCGTACTCGAAACCGAGTTACCGTTACCGGTGAAATATCAGTACAAGCGGTATTGAGCTTTGGTATTGGTTTGGGTGTTGTAGGCTTTACCATGCTGGCGATATTCACTAATAGCCTAGCGGTGTTATTTGCCGCCATTGGCTATGTGGTATATGTCGGCGTGTACAGCCTGTACATGAAACGCAACTCGGTTTACGGCACCTTAGTAGGCAGTTTTTCGGGTGCTGTGCCACCGGTTGTGGGTTATTGCGCGGTTACCGGGCAAATGGACATGGGCGCGGTAATTTTGCTGCTGATGTTTAGCCTATGGCAAATGCCCCACTCTTATGCGATTGCGATTTTTCGGTTTGACGATTATGCCGCGGCCAATATTCCTGTATTGCCCGTAGCCCAAGGCATGACCAAAGCTAAACTACATATCGTATTGTACATAGCGATATTTGCTGTCGTCAGTGCGCTGTTGCCACTGGCCGGTTACACAGGTATTGCTTTTATGGCGGTCACCTTTGCCACCAGCTTATGGTGGTTAGCCATGGCGTTAAAAGGCTATCGTCGCGACATCAATTTGCAGTCTTGGGCTAGACAGGTATTTGGATTTTCCATTATCACTATCACAGCATTAAGCGTGACCATGGCATTGGATTTTCAAGTAGTTGCCCAAACACCGTTACTCACATTGGTGCCATAGGCGATTAAGCTCAATAAAAGGCTACGTCCAATAAATAGCTAAGTTTAATAAAGGCTTCAAGCCCGTGGCATTATGCTGCGGGCTTTTTTATTTGATAAATCCGCATTAAAGACTAAGGTTTAAGACTGATTAAAATTACCGCATGCAATTCTATTTTTCGTTTTTAACCGCATCATCAAACATAAAGGGATCTTATGTTTACCGTATTTAAGGGAATTAAGCCTCATATCCAGTCACTAAACCCTGTTAACCTCATCATGCTAATGTTGGCATGCAGTGTATTGCAGACAAATCCACTGCATGCCGCTACGCAACCGAGTACCAATAACAACATCTTCGGTGATTGGGTAATCAACACCCCTGAACGTATTACCTTGTTGCAGTTAAATCGTAATAGCAGCTACTTACACCTAGAACTTAACTTAACAGCGCCACAAGATAGCGTGGCAGAATGGGGCCGTTTGGATTTGCAATCAACAGACGCGCACTTTATCCCTAGCTACAGTAATAATGCCCAACAAGGATTAGTAGCATATCAATTCGAGCATCCGCAATTAAACATGATGCTGACATCACTGTCGTTACAACTCGCATTAACCATCGATACTAATGCCGACAGCATTGCTGATGAACAACATCACTATAACCTCACGACCAAGCAATCGGTCTATGGTGTATGGCATCAATTGTCTACCCCAGCGCTGAGTAGCTTAGTACTACTCGACAATGGCTATTACGCCATGGTGAACATTAACCTACACCAAGACCCACAAGCCAATGAGCACGTCACTCACTTACAATGGGGACGGTTTGAATTACACCAAAATCAGCTAACCCTTGAGCCCATTTTTAATAGCCATCCCCAACATACATCTAACTTACCCAGTGATATTCCCAGCATGATTTATCAGCCTAGCAAACAGCAATTGACGTTATCATTTAACGTAGATAAAGGTAATTTGACTGACCATTTGTTGCTATTTAAGCGATAAACAAACATTTACAGCTATTTAGTTACAATTTCTGCCACAATCAGCTATTCAAATTCAAGCGATTACACTTCATACTGAGTCATTGCTAGTATCAATTTAGTGTTAAAAGGATATGTCATGGGCCAAGAAACCTCTAAGATTCTCGTTGTCGATGATGACATGAGATTACGTTCATTATTAGAACGTTACTTAATTGAGCAAGGCTTCCAAGTTCGTAGCGCTGCCAATGCAGAACAAATGGATAGATTACTTGAACGTGAAAATTTCCATTTATTAGTACTCGATCTGATGCTACCAGGCGAAGATGGTTTGTCTATTTGCCGCCGTTTGCGCCAACAAGAAAACCCAATCCCTATCGTGATGCTGACTGCCAAAGGCGATGAAGTTGATCGCATTATTGGCCTAGAACTTGGCGCTGATGACTATTTACCTAAACCGTTTAATCCACGTGAGTTATTAGCACGTATTAACGCTGTCTTGCGTCTCCAAATTGCTGAACTACTCCGTGCGCCTGCGCAACAAGAAGAAATGATTGAGTTTGGCGAGTTTTCGCTAAATTTAGCCACTCGTGAAATGTTCCATGGCGATGAAAGCATTGCACTTTCCAGTGGTGAGTTTGCTGTGCTTAAAGTGCTGGTAAACCATCCTCGTGAGCCATTATCGCGCGACAAATTGATGAACCTTGCCCGTGGCCGTGACTATTCAGCCCTTGAGCGTTCAATCGATGTTCAGGTATCGCGCTTGCGTCGTTTAATTGAAAAAGACGCTGCTAACCCACGCTATATTCAAACAGTTTGGGGCTTAGGTTATGTGTTTGTGCCCGACGGCACCACGCGTAAGTAATCCATGAAACTAAAGTTAAAATGGTGGCAACGCTTCTTACCTAGAAGCGCTTTTAGTCAAACCGTATTGCTGATCGGCAGCTTACTGCTGATCAATCAATTAGTGTCATATTGGTCTGTCGCCGTTTACTTTATCAAGCCCAGTTATGAGCAAATCAACCAATTAATTGCCCGCCAAATCAATATATTATTTGTTGATGGGGTCGATGTTGGCCGTGAACATCTCACCATGGTGGATGCCTTAAACGCCAAAGTGCGTGACGATGGCATGACCGTTTATAACCAAAAACAAGCACAAGAAGCCGGACTCGGCCAAGCCACTTATTACAGTTTCTTGTCAGAACAAATGTCAGTTTACCTTGGCGGCGAAGCCGAAGTGCGTTTTTCGCAAGGTGAAAAGCTCGATGTGTGGATAAAACCGCCGCAAGCCCCCACATTGTGGATAAAAGTCCCTTTGACGGGCATTAACGAGTCAGACTTATCACCATTAACTTTGTATTTGCTGGTTATTGGCGGGCTCAGTGTCGCCGGTGGCTGGTTATTTGCCCGTAGGCAAAACAGGCCTTTAAAACGTTTACAAAAAGCCGCGGTGGCCGTTTCTCAAGGTGACTTTCCGCCAACACTGCCGTTAAGTGGCTCGACTGAAATTGTTGAAGTAACCCATGCGTTTAACCAAATGGCTCATAGCATGAAGCAGCTTGAGCAAGACCGAGCTTTATTAATGGCAGGGATTTCACACGATTTACGCACACCATTGACCCGCATTCGATTAGCATCTGAAATGATGGTAGAAGACGACCAATATTTAAAAGAAGGTATTGTCACCGACATTGAAGACATGGATGCGATTATTAACCAATTTATTGCTTATATTCGTAACGACCGTGAAGGTGTACGCGAGCCCGACCAAATCAATCGTTTGATCCAAGAAATTAGCCAACAAGAATCACACCGTGAAGAAACCATCGAGCTGTCGCTAGCAGACTGCCCCGATGTTCCCATGAACAGCGTCGCCATTAAACGTGTACTGAGCAACTTGGTCGAAAATGCGTTCCGCTATGGCAATGGCTGGATAAAAATCAGTTCTTATCATCAAGGTAACGCGGTGTGTTTTAGTGTTGAAGATAACGGCCCTGGTATTAATGAAGCCGAAGTTGAGCATCTATTTCAACCCTTTACCCAAGGCGATACTGCACGCGGTAGTATTGGTTCTGGCTTAGGGCTAGCTATTATTAAACGTATTATTGACCGCCATCATGGCAAGGTGAAGTTGTCTAACCGCCCTCAAGGCGGCTTAAAAGCACAAGTGTGGCTGCCGTTAATCGATAAAAATCTCTACAACTAACAACGGACACATTTCACCACACATTATTCAACTCATAGATAAAGTGCAATCACGAAAAACTGTAACATTAGTGCCATAAAATGCACATATTGGCATTTATGTGAAGTCACTTACCTATGAAGATATCGACCCTATCCCTTAGTGCATCCGCCTTATTATTACTGCTTGCGGCATTACTCGCCGCTACCGTGTTATGGAGTAATCAACAACGGCAAACCAGTGAAAAATTAAACCTAGACTTACAACATATTCAACATACCTTTCAGTATAATGTTCGCCGGAACATTGATAGTTACTTACAAACAGGCCAAAGCAATTATCTCGAACAAGCCCGCAGCGATATTACCCGTATAACCGACAATATTACCCAGCTGAGTTCCGCTCACCCACAGCTTGATAGTGCTTCATTAACCAGCTTAATGACTCAATTAATTAGCGACTTAGACACTAAATACCGTGCTGCAGGAAAACTGGCCGGTAACCCACGCCAACTACTGGCTTTTGCTGAATCAGAAATGATCGATTACAGCCGCAGCCTACATCGTTATGCTCAATCAGCTCCGAATGACTCAAATACTGTGGAGCAATATCTTGCGCTTAGTCTTGAGTTACCTAACCTAGTTTATCAACTATCACAGCAGACTCAGGCCTTACTGATTGATCAAGATGCAGGAGCAAATAATAGCCTTAACTTTTCGATAAACTCTCTCAACACATGGCATGATGATTTGGAGAAGCTATCTTTGCTGGGGATTTATCGCACCGAAGAAGTGGATGAATTCGCCTTAGGCGATGACGAACCGGAACGTATTGAAACGGGTGAAGCCCCTCGCGCAGAATTGCTGAGTTTGACTCAACGCTATAGCAAAGAAGTGAGTAATACCAAGCAAATGCTCAGCGACAATCAACAAGTACAAACTGCGCTAATTAACGCCACCAGCCAAGTAGAACAGCAACTAGTGACACTGGCCAATACACAAGCCGTAACCGATGAACAACTTAAAATCCGTTTGCAGTGGTTGCTATACACCATGGTGATATTAATAGCATTGTTTTCTATTGGTTATTTAGTGTTACAACAACGACGAGTCGTTAGCCCGCTTAAACGTTTAAACCGTGCTTTTTCAATGTTAAGCGAATCGAATCAACGAGAACCATTACCCGTGACCAGCCAATGCGAAACAGGCCAAATTGCGGCACACTTTAATCGCCTATTACAGCGATTTGAACAAGATGACGAACAACAAAAAAGTAATATGGCACAGGTGTCTAACTCATTGAGTGAATTAGTCGCTAAAATTGGTTCCTTATCAACTAGCACGCAACAAACGCAAGATGTGGTACAACAAACTCAATCACAAACCGCTGATTTAATTACTCTTGCCAATGAAGTAAACCGGTCGTCTAGTTTGGTAACTGCCAGTGCAGAGCAAACCATGCATGATATGCAAGCAAGCCAACAAGAAGCCCAGGCGGTGTTAGATGCGACCGATCACACTGTCACCAAGGTCAATCAATGTAACCACTCACTAACCCAACTCAGTACATCGGTTAATGACGCAGCTAAAATTGTGGATGTTATTGGTAATATTGCCGACCAAACCAACTTATTGGCATTAAATGCCGCCATTGAAGCCGCTCGCGCAGGTGAACAAGGTCGTGGTTTTGCTGTGGTAGCCGATGAAGTACGCAGTTTATCGCAACGGACTCAACAATCATTAAAAGACATAATGGCTATTTTCGAGCAACTAACCCGCTCGAACACAGCACTTAGCCACAGCGTTAACGACATCAGCGAAGCATCTGCACAGCAAAAAGGTCGAGCCCAGAGTTTGTTAGATGTTGCGTTGCAAGTACAGCAGCAAGCTCAAGAGATGGCGAGCAGTGCGAGCCAAGGGAGTGAACATGCTAAGCAACAGGTGGGGCATCTTGATGAGTTTGTCATCGCGATGGATAGCCTAATGCTGCATGCTAAAGATGCGTTTGAACAAAGTGAAACGATTGCGCTTGAGGTCAGTAACAGTGTCGATAACATTGAACAACACTTAGGCATCCGCGGATAATCAATACTAACAAGCTTTACTGATAACTGTTTTTTTTCATAAAAATGGGCGCCTTATTGGCGCCCATTTTGCTGTACTGTTAAGTCTCTAATTCTGAGACAGAATATAGATTACAGTGCAGCCATTACCGCTTCAGCAGTGCTGACTTCAAATGACTTACCTTCCTCAACATTCAGTAAAGTCACTACGCCATTGTCGATCACCATCGCATAGCGCTGTGAACGAACGCCGCCAAAACCAGCGGTGTCCATTTCTAAGCCTAATGCTTTAGTGAAGCTTGCATCACCGTCGGCTAGCATCATTAATTCAGAAGCATTTTGGGCTTCGCCCCACGCTTTCATTACGAATGCATCGTTAACAGATACACAAGCGATAAGGTCAACATCTTTAGCTTTAAACTCGTCGGCTAATACTACAAAACCTGGTAAGTGAGCTTCTGAACAGGTTGGTGTAAATGCACCTGGCACTGCAAACAATACTACTTTTTTACCGGCAAAAAGCTCAGTAACATCGTGATTAACCATGCCGTCTTTTGTCAGCTGGCTTAAGGTAGCTTTTGGTAAAGATTGTCCTGTAGCGATCATAATATATCCTTGATTATTGAGGGCTATTAACCCTTGTTAACACGAGAGATTATCTTGGGGCAAACACCCTGCGACAACC
>NZ_PJAP01000298.1:0-7318 GCF_002836795.1 Shewanella sp. 11B5
TCGGCCAATTACCTAATGCACGTGCAGCACAGGCATTTATTGACTACCTAAAAGGGTTAAATATTCAATGCCATGCAGTGACTCATTCTCAAGGTGTTGGCCTAATAATCACTAACACCGCCGATGAAAACCAAGCTCGCGCCGAGTTAATTGAGTTTGCTAAAAACCCATACGATAGTAAATACTTGCAAGCCTCTTGGGACAACGGTGCAACGGATACCAAATTTGACTATGGCCCAGGAACTAAAGGCTTAATTCAACAGTTTATGACAGGTGCAGGCCCACTGACATTAGTGTGCTTTTTTGCTTGTGTTGCCGTTTTCGCGGGCATGAACCTTGGTTTTGCCGATGCCATCTTCACTAAGTTATCTTTTTTTAGCGCCGTTGCGGACAGTGATGTAAACCAAGTGTGGCGGGTATTCACCCCAAGCTTAATGCACTTTTCTGCTATGCATATTATCTTTAATTTGCTGTGGTGGTGGTACTTAGGCGGTAAAATTGAAACCAATTTGGGGACTAGACCGTTACTGTTTTTATTAGTTGTCGCGGGTACTTTGCCTAATATTGTGCAGTTTTACATGACAGGGCCTAATTTTGGTGGCTTGTCTGGCGTCGTGTACGCTGTGGTAGGTTACACTTGGCTAATGGGTATTCGTAAACCTAGCTGCGGTATTAGTTTGCCGCAATCTTATATGGGATTTATGTTCGTTTGGTTGGTTCTCGGCTTTACTGATGTGTTAGGCATGCCAATTGCGAATGGCGCCCACATTGCAGGGCTTTGTGTTGGGTTAGCTCAAGCATTATTTGATAGTAGAACCTCACCAACAACTAAAACCAGCTAACCATAAATAAAAATGCCACTTTAGGTGGCACTCTTTTATCATTAATCCGCTTATAGTCACAATACAGCTCAGCACAAATCACTAAGCCATTTCGAGTACTTTATTAACCAGCTTCTCAATACCAATATGTGCCTCTAAAATCGACGTTGCTAGCATATACGCAGGTGTACTGACGATTTTATTGACCTCATCCACAACAATATCTTCAACTTGCACATTTTTATGCTTACCGCCCATTTCAGTAAATGCATGAGCCGTTTCAGAATCGGTTCCAATTGTACCTATAGCGCCTGCGCCATAAATATTCGGGATCATCACCGGTGAAATACACACAAAGCCGACAGGTTTATGCGCTAAAGCAAACTCACGAATAAAGTTTTCTACAATTGGCTGAATATGGCAATTACTGCCTGTAGTTGCAAAATTAGATAAGTTTTTAGCCGCGCCAAAACCGCCAGGGATCACCAAACCATCAAATTGACTTACCTCTAATGTACTGGCATTAAGTACTTCACCACGAGCGATCCGCGCAGACTCAACCAATACATTACGGGTTTCGTCGGTGTTGACCTCACCGGTTAAATGATTCACCACATGCATTTGAGTTATATCTGGAGCAAAACATTGATATTGCGCCCCCGCTCGCGTTATCGCCAGTAGGGTTAATACAGCCTCGTGAATTTCAGTTCCATCAAATACCCCACAGCCACTCAGTAAAACAGCAATCTTTTTCATGACATCTTCCTTCAACTTTTAATTGATAATGTAAAATTTACAACAAAAAACCAACAAAACGATTGATCTGATTAAAAATCGTGCTAACTTAGAACGTCGAATTTGCTAGATGCCTTTTTTTTAGTCATAAAACATCACTGAATTCGATTGTGACTTAACTGACATCAATAAAAAAGTCCACAAATTAGTAATATTTATTAGAAATAATATTTAGCTCACAAAAATAAAAAAAGAACATATAACTCAACTAGTTACTGATTTCGATTCAAGCCGTAAGAAAATCTATCCAACAACGTTGATTAATTCACTCACAGACTTATCCACAGGCTGAGAGTCTTTTGGCGTGGCTGATTGTTGGCTTTTCTCTATAAAATTGCCCACAAAACCTCACTAGATGCACAACGAGTCAAACGTTACGGTTATTGATCACTATCTTGGGTAAATAACTGACAATCTCACAAGCATCTTGAGGTGCTGTGGGTATAATGTCATCCTATTAGTCTCGCAAAATACTGAACACGAATATTAATTATGCCAACGATTCCCAATAACCCGCTCATCTTAGTTGATGGTTCATCTTATCTTTATCGCGCTTATTATGCGCCGCCTCATTTAACCAATTCAAAAGGTGAAGCAACAGGCGCGGTTTACGGTGTTGTTAACATGCTTCGTAGTTTATTAAGCCGTTACAGCCCTAGCCATATCGCTGTTGTTTTTGATGCTAAAGGCAAAACTTTCCGCAACGATATGTACGGTGAATACAAAGCCCAGCGCCCACCTATGCCCGATGATCTGCGTAATCAAATAGAACCATTACACAGAATCATTCACGCAATGGGTTTACCTTTGATCAGTATTTCTGGTGTGGAAGCCGATGATGTGATCGGAACCATCGCTCTTCAAGCCAGTAAAGAAGGCCGGGCGACATTAATCAGTACCGGCGATAAAGACATGGCACAGCTAGTGAATGAGCATGTCACGTTAATCAATACCATGACAGATACCATTATGGGCCCTGAAGAGGTCAAAACGAAATATGGTGTCGGTCCCGATAGAATAATCGATTTCTTAGCTCTCATGGGCGACAAGTCCGATAACATTCCAGGCTTACCAGGGGTTGGTGAGAAAACCGCGCTGGCGATGTTGCTTGGCATGGGAAGTGTAGAAAATATTTTAGCGGACCCACAAAGCGTCGTTGAAGTTGGCTTTAGAGGCTCAAAAACCATGCCGGCTAAAATCATCGAAAACGCCGACATGCTAAAGTTGTCATATGCACTGGCAACCATTAAAACCGACGTAGAATTAGCACTAGACTGGCATCAAATGACGGTCAAGCCTCAAGACCGTGATGAACTCATTAAATGCTTCGGTGAAATGGAATTCAAACGTTGGTTAGCGGAAGTACTCGATAATAAGCAACCCCGCGGTACCATCAGCGAAGAAGAAGTCATCGTATCGCCAACCATTGAAGCTGAGTATGAAACGATTCTGACCATGGAAGCGCTTGATAAATGGATTGAAAAGCTTAACAGCGCCGAACTGATAGCGATTGATACCGAAACCACCAGTCTCAACTACATGGAAGCGGAACTTGTTGGTTTATCATTTGCTACCGAAGCAGGCAAAGCAGCCTATGTACCTTTAGCGCATGATTACCTTGATGCGCCGCAGCAAATTGATAAAGCCAGCGCGCTTGAAAAACTACGTCCGATCCTTGAAGGCGATACACCGCAAAAAGTAGGTCAAAACCTCAAGTATGATATGAGTATTTTAGCCAACGCAGGTATTAGCCTCAAAGGTATACGCTTTGACACTATGCTCGAATCCTATGTGTTTAATTCAATCGCATCGCGTCACGACATGGACGGTTTAGCGTTAAAATACCTTGGCCATAAAAATATTAGTTTTGAAGAAGTCGCTGGCAAAGGCGCAAAGCAACTGACTTTTAATCAAGTTCATTTGGATATTGCTGGGCCATACGCCGCTGAAGATGCCGATATCACCCTGCGTTTACATCAACATCTATGGCCAAGGCTTGAAAAAGAACCAGAACTGGCCAGTGTATTTAATGAGCTAGAATTACCGTTAATTAAAGTATTGTCTGATGTAGAACGTCAAGGCGTATTGATTGATTCAATGCTACTTAGCCAGCAAAGTGGTGAGTTAGCCAAAAAGCTTGATGACCTAGAAAATAAAGCCTACGAAATTGCCGAGGAAAAATTTAACCTAGCTTCACCAAAGCAACTACAAACGCTATTTTTTGAAAAACTAGGTTATCCAATAAAGAAGAAAACCCCTAAAGGTGCACCATCAACAGCAGAAGATGTGTTAATCGAACTAGCTCTTGATTACCCTCTACCTAAAGTTATTCTTGAACATCGTAGCCTAGCCAAATTAAAGAGCACTTATACCGACAAACTGCCACTTATGGTTAATGCCACAACAGGCAGAGTGCATACCAGTTATCACCAAGCTAATGCTGCAACGGGTCGGTTGTCATCAAGTGAGCCAAACTTACAGAATATTCCGATCCGCACAGAAGAAGGTCGTCGTATTCGCCAAGCTTTTATTGCCCCTGCAGGTCGTAAAATTTTAGCTGCCGATTACTCGCAAATAGAACTGCGGATCATGGCTCATTTGTCTCAAGATGCAGGCTTGCTAACCGCATTCGCAGAAGGCAAAGATATTCATAAAGCTACCGCAGCAGAAGTATTTGGGGTGCACTTTGAAGAAGTCACCACCGAGCAACGTCGCCGCGCCAAAGCGGTTAACTTTGGCTTAATTTATGGTATGTCTGCGTTTGGTTTAGCCAAACAGCTAGATATTCCACGCAATGAAGCACAAAAGTATATCGATACTTATTTTGCTCGCTATCCCGGTGTACTCAAATACATGGAAGAAACCCGAGCCATCGCAGCTGAATTAGGTTATGTATCGACATTATTCGGACGTCGTTTATACTTGCCTGAAATCAACGACCGTAATGCAATGCGTCGTCAGGCAGCTGAACGTGCAGCGATTAACGCTCCCATGCAAGGAACTGCAGCAGACATCATCAAAAAAGCCATGATCGCCATTCACCAGTGGATTAACCAAGATACTCAAGGTGAAATTACCCTGATTATGCAGGTACACGATGAATTAGTGTTTGAAGTAGATGAGGCCCAAGCAGAAACCCTCAAAACAAAAGTGTGTGACTTAATGGCACAAGCAGCATCATTAGATGTGACCTTATTAGCAGAGGCTGGCATTGGCGACAATTGGGATGAAGCCCACTAGTCATTGACTTAGGTTATGTTGGTAAAATAAACGTCAGTAGCTAAAACATAAATACCGTATTCATTAGAATGCGGTATTTTTATTTGGACATTGTAACTATGGCTAAACTGAACAAAAATGGACTGAAATGAACGTTTAGCGCAATAAACCCCCTATCCTCTAAGCCGCCAACTATGACTCAATCGATGTATCAATGACTGATGTAACGATAAATAATGACGCAGTTTCATCGTTCTAAGCGGCAAATAAAGACTATTTTGGGTTTGTAGTCACAGTTATTGTATCTTTTTATGAAAAACAGTTTTTCATTTTAAGGCGAATAAGCTATTATATTCGTCGTAGGGTACAGAGGTTAAGATGTTCAATCTTTCAAACCTTTATTTCACTAGCGATAGTGACTAGCCAAATTCGGCGCCCCAGCAACTTAGGTTGCTGGGGCTTTTTTTTGATTTTTTTTCATCATTAAAAATATTTAGAGTAAATACTTTAATATTGATTAAAAAACAGTTATTATGTCTTCATTGAGCGTCATCAAATTGAGTTGATGGCACTTGAGTCTTGTTGAATTTAGCTTCTCCCCAAAAGAGCTAATTTATTTGTACCGATGGCCGTTTGGTTATCGGTTTTTTTTTGCTTAAAAATCACCATTGTTACAATATAGAAAACACAGACGCAAAAAAGCCGACATCGCTGCCGGCTCTTAGTTTTGCTAATCTATATCATACTACTCGACCACTACTCTGGTGCTAACTCCGACGCTGACGCTTGCTCAGCCTTCTGTTCAGCTAACCATTCAGGATGACACCAATCGTTTAAGATGCTCAGCACTTTGGGTTTACCGGTGCCTTTTAGCGATGACAACGTCTCAACTTGCACTTTATCACCAAACTCTTTTAAGGCTGCACGCACATCATTAACGGTTTTCATTTTGACGCTTTGAGTCAATTTATCCGATTTGGTTAATAATGCTAAAACTGGAATGTTGCTTAATACTGCCCATTCAATCATTTGCATATCGAGATCTTTCAATGGATGACGGATATCCATCAATACCACCACGCCACTTAAACAAGCGCGCTTTTGTAGGTACTCGCCAAGCGCCTCTTGCCACTTATGTTTTAATGCTAAAGGGACTTGCGCAAAACCATAGCCAGGTAAATCGACTAAACGGCGATCATCATCTAGCTGAAACACGTTGATCAATTGGGTTCGACCCGGTGTTTTACTGGTTCGAGCTAAACTTTTTTGCTCAGTAAGCGCATTTAACGCGCTGGACTTACCGGCATTAGAGCGCCCAGCGAATGCAATCTCCACCCCGATATCCCCAGGAAGATACTGATCTAAATGCGCAATATCTGGCGCACTGATTAAAAACTTAGCCCTACGGAAATCGATACGAGAATCTGTCACTCTTAACTCCAATTAAATTACTTCTAGTAAACGCATTACCATAAATTTTTAACAATTGCTTACTTTTGCACGTTTTCGTGTAAAATATTAGCCTGATCACATTATATACCCAAGCAACGCTAATATGTGTGATGTAGTCATAAATGATCTAGCTCTTCACGAGCATCGTAAACTACATCAAAGCGCTTGGAAAAACATTTTACCACGCTTGCGGGTCTTCCTAGTAAGCTCAGGACAATAAATTAACTAGAAGTTGGAACGCCATGAAAAAGTTAGCTCTTGCGCTGTCTGTAGTCGCCGCTATGTCATCACCAGTTATGGCTGAAGGTAATGCTGAAGTAGGCAAAACTAAAGCAATCGTATGTTCTGCCTGTCACGGTGTTGACGGCAATAGCATGATTGATATGTATCCTAAATTAGCAGGCCAACACCCTGCATATCTTGAAAAACAATTAACTGAATTCCGATTAGCAGCTAAAACCGGTGGTGCTGAAGGTCGTATGGACCCAATCATGATCGGGATGTCAATGGGTCTAAGCGATGAAGACATTGCTGACATCTCAGCATTCTTCGCTAGCCAAGTAAAAGTTGTCGCCGACGTTGCCGATGTACCTGCCGCAGGTGAAAAACTGTACAAAGGCGGTGATGCTGCCCGTGGTATTACTGCATGTGTTGCATGTCATGGACCTGAAGGTGAGGGCGCAGAAGCTGCTGGTTTCCCTGCTGTTGGTGGTCAACATGCTAACTATATCAAAATTCAGCTAACAAAATTCCGTGATGCTAGTCGTCACAATGATTTAAACGGCATGATGCAAGATGTAGCTAAAAAGCTATCAGATGCCGATATCGATGCATTATCTAAATATATTTCAAGCATTAAGAACTAATACTACGGAATATGAGACAATAAAAAATGGGCTTTCGAGCCCATTTTTTACACTTCAAAGTTTACGTTGACGTCAACTTCATCGATTATTACTTGACAGCGTTCACACTTTTAGCGTTAAATACACCCCGTACCGAGGTAAACCCAGCTGTTTGTAATATAAATC
>NZ_PJAP01000299.1:0-7310 GCF_002836795.1 Shewanella sp. 11B5
TCCTAACGAAGCCATTACTATGGGTGAAGAGGTGTATGAAATCGATCCTTCGTTGTGCACCGAATGTGTTGGCCATTATGACAAGCCAACCTGTATTTCAGTTTGTCCTATCGATTGTATTGCCATAGACCCAGCACATAAGGAATCTCAGGACGATCTCCTCGTCAAATACGCTCAGCTCACGGGCAAGTTTGTGGGCTAGTTAAAACAGATAAACAACTATTAATACCATACAAAAAACGCTCAACACCAGGCTCTGTTTAGTCTAGCCTTAAATGTCATAGACTGAGCCGAGGCTGGCTGATATGCAAAATCCTCGACGACACAAAGAGTTTTTGTGAATAACCCTATACAGGACCGAATTGCAATTCATTGTATTACCACTTAGCCTTGAACTACTGCCGAGTGATACCCTGTTTGCGCATTCTCGCTCGTAAAGTACTGGGATTGAGACCGAGGATAAGTGCAGCGCCTTTATTACCTTCTATCCGCCAACCAGTCTGCTGCAAGACTTTGACAATATGCTCATATTCTAACTCAACCAGAGCTTTCATCGAAGGTTCCTCGATAGTAGCGAGTTTATCAAAGCTTTCGAATCGATCGAGTATTTGCAGTGATTTCCCTTCACTGAGGATGACGGCTCGCTCAATGGCACTCTCCAGCTCTCGCACATTGCCAGGCCATTGATGTTGCTGCAATGTATTCAGAGCATCCTGAGTGATTATGTCAATCTGCTTACCTATTTTTTTGTTGAATTTAATCAAAAAATGGTTAACCAATAATGAAATATCTTCCTTACGTTGCCTTAAAGGAGGCAAAGTGATCGGGAATACGTTTAGTCGGTAATAAAGATCTTCGCGGAACTTACCATTACGCACTTCTTCTATCAGGTTACGGTTAGTCGCAGCAATAATTCTCACATCGACCTTTATAGTGCGGGGACTTCCTAGACGTTCAAATTCACCATCTTGAATAACCCTCAGCAGTTTAGCTTGCATTTCTAGCGGCATCTCACCAATTTCATCTAGGAATAAGGTGCCGCCATCAGCAAGCTCAAAACGACCGATTTGTTTGCTATCTGAACCAGTGAAAGCGCCACGCTCTCGGCCAAACAATTCGCTTTCTATCAACGCCACTGGCAAGGTGGTGCAATCCACCGTAATTAAGGGACGTTTTTTTCGTGAACTCCGGCTGTGGATGGCGCGGGCCACAACACCTTTTCCGGTGCCTGTTTCACCAAGCAGTAACACGGTTGCATGCATTGGTGCAACTTGCTCAACTTTTTGAAAAACCTGCGACAACAGCTTACTACTGCCGATTATTTCGTCGAAATTAAACTGCCGTGCAACTTCCTTTTGAAGATAAGTGTTTTCGGCCTGAAGCTTGTCCTTTAATTGCTTTATTTGTGTATAAGTATCTCTCAGTGACGCTTCAGCCTTTTTACGTTCCTCAATTTCCAATCCAAGTTGCAGGTTAGTTTTAGTCAACTCTACCGTACGCTTTTGCACAATGTCTTCTAGAGTGATGTTATTTTTTTCCAATTTTTTATATAACAAACGCACTTCCAACATATTATGAATACGCGTTTTAACTTCGACCAAGTCAAAGGGTTTACTAATAAAATCCTTGGCGCCCGCTTGTAATGCCTGCAGTTTATGATTGGGTTGGGCTGTGAGCACCAGCACTGGTAAATAGTCCATGCTATGGTCGGCCTTAAGCGCAGCCATGACTTCAAATCCATCCATTTTTGGCATCTGTAGATCAAGCAAGATCAGATCATAGTTATTGATTCGGTTCAGGTCGCAAACAACCTGGGGATCCATGGTTGTAGTTACCATGGTATAACCGCTTTCAAGTAGCAATTGCTCCAACAGAAGCACATTAGGCTCTTGATCATCGACAATCAAAATCTTAGCGTTAAGAATATCGTTTGCAGTGATTTCCATTATTTTTCCTCATCATCAGCGATTACAGCAGACTTATTGGCATACTCAAGCGCTATATCCAGAGTCTTCAGAAACTCATTGATCCGCAGTGGTTTAGTAAGATAATGAAAGAAGCCAGCATCCAAACCTTTTTCAATGTCCCGGGGAATGGCATTTGCACTGAGAGCTACCACAGGTATCGATGCTGTTATCGGACTTTCCCTGAGAATTTTCAATGCGATCAAGCCGCTAATTCCCGGTAGATTAATGTCCATCAAAATAACATCCGGCTGATGCGTATGTGCCATTTCAATACCTTGAATAGCATCCGCAGCACTGAGAAAACGCAAATTAGGCCGACGAGAAATAATATTCTCAACAAGCATCAAATTAGCCGGATTATCTTCGACATATAGTAAGGTTTGCAAACGCTCAGAATCTTCATATTGTAGCGTTTCCGTGACCATTATTGCGCTGTCAGCAAGGTTAGATACGGGTTCGTCAGTTCGCTTTAGTTCAAACCAGAAGACACTACCCACGCCAACGGTACTTTGCACGCCAATGACTCCCCCCATAGATTCAACCAAACGCTTACTAACCACTAGACCGATTCCTGTACCTTCTTGATTATTGGCTTCTTGACCGAGGCGATTAAAGGGCTGGAAAAGTTGCCCAAGTTGCTCAACTGATAATCCTTCACCTGTATCTCGAACACTGAACCGCATCATATCGTCGCTGCTTTGGCTGTGTTCCAGTATCACGCTTCCGCCCTTCCGGTTATATTTAATTGCATTGGAAAGCAGATTAATAATTACCTGCTTTAGTCGGGTTCTATCGACATTAAGAAAATCTTTAGTCGAAGATCGGGTAAAGACGACTTTGATGTCATGGAGTTGAGCTTGCGGCTCACTCATCAACACACATTCTTGCATGACTTCGGACAGCGAAACAGCTTCCAGTGACATGGGTAGCTTGCCGGATTCGATTAGTGCTAGGTCAAGTATTTCATTGATAAGCTCCAACAAGTACCATCCTGCTTTGAGGATCTGAGCAATGCTGCGTTTTTGAGCAGGAGGCGGCGCAGGTGTACTCGATTCCATGAGCTGTGCAAAACCTAGAATCGCACCCAGTGGTGTGCGTAGCTCATGGCTCATACTGGAAAGAAAATCCGATTTGGCGAGATTGGCTTTCTCAGCCACCGCTTTAGCATTTTCCAGTTCGATGTTCTTTTCCAGCAGTTTTTGATTTAGGCGATTACGTTCAGTTACATCGCGAGCGCCATAAAAAATACCTTGCAGTTTATTGTCTCGGTGATAAAAGGTGGTCGCATTAATGGAAACCACGGTTTCTTTACCGTTCTTGGTGCGGGCGGTCAATTCATAATCAGAGATTATCTTCTCACTTAACACCCTTTTTATGCCAGCCGCAGCAAACTCAGGATCGGTGAAGTAGTCTTTGAATGGAGTGCCTATAAGGGAGTCACGGTTGTTACCTGTAAGTTCTTCCATTTGTTTATTCACATCGGTAATGATACCGGAAGGATCTGTGGTCGTCAGAGCATCAATGTTGGATTCAATCAGATTACGGGTGTAGAAATGTTGATCTTGCAAACGCCGACCGAGTTCTTTTTGCTCCTCCTCGATACGTTTACGCGCGGTGTTATCGGTACCTATTAACAAATAACCAATGATAGCCTTGTGCTCATCACGCAAAGCAGTGACTGACACTACTGCCGGGAAGCGGCTGCCATCTTTGCGTATGTAAGTTAGCTCGTAGATATCCTCAATACCGCGCCGGGCCTTGAATACTAACGCATCAAAACCAGGTGTGATTGCAGTATCCAGTTCAATACTGAGCTCTTTAGCTCGCTCGATGACTTCTTTGGGGTCGGAGATATCTGCGGGTGTGATCTTGTTCATCACCTCGTCAGCTGTATAACCCAGCATTCGCTCGGCACCCACATTAAATATCTGGATAACGCCATGAGCGTCGGTAGCAATACTGGAAAAGTTAGCACTGTTGAAAATGGCTTTCTGCAGTGCACCTGCTTTGAGCAAAGCTTCTTCCGCCTGCTTGCCAACACTGTTATCTGTGCCGATCAAAAGATAACCTATGATAATACCTTGATCGTCGCGTAGTGCGGTAACCGACACAACAGCAGGAAAGCGACTACCGTCTTTACGGATATAAGTTAATTCGTAAATGTCTTCAATACCGCGTGTGGCTTTAAACACCAGCGCGTCGAAACCAGGTTCTATTGGCGTACTGAGTTCTACAGAAAGCGCCTTGGCACGGGCGATGATCTCCTGAGGGTCTGATATCTCTGCAGGGGTGATGTTGTCCACCACTTCGATGGCCGAATAACCTAGCATCCGCTCGGCACCAACGTTAAAAATTTGGATGACCCCTTTAGCATCAGTGGCAATACAAGAGAAGTTAGCGCTATTAAAAATTGCTCGCTGCAACGCACCTGCATTTAACAATGCCTCTTCTGCATGTCTGCGTTCAGTGACTTCTTCAATTGCTGCTTCGAACAGATCGACATCATCCTCACTGTTGAGGCCAAGCAAAGTTTCAATGACATCAGACTTGACTAAACTTGATGGACTTCTTTTGTTCTCACCTTTCATGATTAACCTCTATGACCATACGTTGGTTTTTGACTGGAACCGAAATGGCGACCCAGAGAAAAAACCTGCCATATCGGTGTATTTATCTGACGATAAAGATGGCAATTTCGACGTGAATTTTGTTATTTTTCAGTTAGCCAATATAACATTGCTTGGCTGAAAACCACTAAGTATATCCTCTTGAAAACCACAACATAACACTGCTTATGATAATTCAACCCTCAATATATAACAGATCTTTCATATATCGACGCATCATAAAAACAAAAACATAAACAATTAAAACAACAAAAAACAATAAACCATTGTTACTAAATGGTTAAATAATACAACCAATCAAAATATTCATATTGGTACAATAATTGCTTTAATCAAGTTAGCTTTCTCGACATCTTATCCAGAACTGTACTCTGATTTTTTTCAAAATGTGGATGCAACACAACAAAAAAATCGAACAGAATTATCAACACTCATCGCTATAAAACATGAGCCGTTTGTACAGGAGTAGGAAAGAGAAATAAATGTAATTTCACAGAGTTATGAGGAAGAATAGAATGAATCATTCCATAAAAAAGACTTATCTCGTATTCACTATGCTATTAGGGTTTATCCTTTTAGCTGGGTGTAATGGAGACAATAATAACGACAATAGTAATAACGACAATAACGGTGTGCTACTCACATCAATTGCGGTTACTCCTGCCACCCCTAGTATGCCACTAGGCTTAAAGCAACAGTTCACAGCCATGGGCACCTATTCGGACGGCACATCATCTGATATCACCAACTCAGCAACTTGGTCATCTGATGACTCTACAGTTGCCACTATCAATGCCAGCGGTCTAGCCATGGGAGTTATCCCTGGTTCAGTTGCTATCACAGCATCCCTTATAGACTCATCATCAAACGAGCAATCCGCAACGACCACGCTAACTATCACTGATGCAACCTTAACGGCTTTGGCTATCACACCAGTCAACCCTAGCCTAGCTAAGGGTCTGACCAAACAATTTATGGCCACAGGCACTTATTCGGATGGCACTTCCCCAGATGTTACCACTTCAGTAACGTGGTCATCGGCTAATACGCTAGTTGCCACAGTGAATGCAAGTGGTCTTGCTAGTGGAGTTGCCATTGGATCTTCGGTTATTACCGCATCGTTAGGTTCTGATGAAACAACAACTGAACTCAATATCACAGATGCTATTTTGAGTTCAATAGCGTTAACGCCGGTTGAACCAAGCATTGCCAAAGGCATAACCCAGCAGTTTACTGCTATCGGTACTTATTCCGATGGTATCTCTGTTGATATTACCGCTTCGTCAAACTGGTCATCTGCGGATACACTGGTTGCCACAATGAATACCAGTGGGGCAGCTAAAGGAGTTAGCATAGGTTCATCTATTATTACGGCGGATTTTCAAGCTCAATCAGCAACTTCATTGCTGACAGTGACTGATGCCAGCTTAACGTCAATCATGTTAACACCTGCCAACCCACATATTCCTAAAGGTAATACCCTTCAGTTGACTGCTACTGGTATTTACTCGGATGGGATCTCTGTTGACATAACTAGCTCGGCAATTTGGTCATCTGCAGACACCCTTATTGCGACTGTAAATGCCGATGGTGTAGTCAGTGGTATTACTTCAGGTTCAGCTATTATTACCGCAACATCAGCTGCGCTGTCGGCCACAACTACTGTAACAGTTACTGATACAACGTTGACTTCAATTGCGGTAACACCAGGAAATCAAACCATAGTTAAAGGTTCGAATAAACAGTTAACCGCTACAGGAACTTATTCAGATGGTTCGCTAGCTAATATTACTGCCTCTGTAACTTGGTCATCAGCAGATACCTTAGTTGCCACAGTAAATAATTCTGGATTAGCTAGTGGTATCGAAACCGGCTCATCGTTAATTAGTGCAAGCTCAGGTGCTTTATCCGGTAGTACCAATTTAACAATTACCGGCGCAGCTTTGAACTCAATAGTGGTATCGCCAACCAATTTAAGCCTTGTTAAAGGTATGAACAAGCAGTTTGCTGCAACCGCTACTTATTCTGATGGATCTGTAGCAGATATTTCGACCTCGGTTACGTGGTCATCTGCTGATACCTTGGTTGCTACAATTGATGTCAATGGCCTTGCGAATGGCAAGGCGGCTGGCTCATCACTTATTACCGCAACTTCAGGTGCACAATCAAACAGTACTAACTTAACCGTTACCGATGCCACCTTGAATTCGATTGATGTAACACCAATTAATCCAAGCATTATTAAAAACTCAAGCCAAAACTTTGTGGCTACTGGCCATTATTCAGACGGTAGTACCACAAATATTACCTCGACAGTGATGTGGTCTTCAGCTGATACACTAGTTGCTACATTGAATCCCAATGAACAGCTAAATAGCGGGCGTGCCACTGCTATTGAGGTAGGCTCATCGGTGATTCAAGCATCACTCAGTGGCGTATCTACAGATACAACACTTAATGTTACCGCTGCTCTGCCCAATAACCCACTAGCACCAGAATTGGGTGAAGTGGCACGTTTTGCCATGCTTGCCTCACAAGCCATTACAACGACAAGTGGTTCTGCCATTGTCGATGGTGATTTAGGTATTCTTGACCAGGCACGTTCTTATTACGCAGGATTTACTCCTGGCGTTAATGCTGGCGAATTTGACGAATTAACCAATGGCTTATCTTATGCTGGCGACGATAGCACGCCACCTTATGTTGTGCCGGTGCC
>NZ_PJAP01000300.1:0-7302 GCF_002836795.1 Shewanella sp. 11B5
AGACGAGGGGGATGTAACAACTGATTCAATCGCAACAGCATTAACACTTGCGACACTGAAGACAGCACTTAATAACAGTGCGATTTTTGTTGGTTTAGTACCCATTTACCTTTAACTCCTGAAAGGAAAAATGGGGCAGTAGCGCCGCAATATAGAGCACCACTTTCGTCCTATTATACAGAAAAGTTCTATAAAATAAGTCACTAGCGGTATCACATTACATTTCGAGATCTGCCCACCGAAATCATCGAAATCACCTTTAAGGCCGGTCTCCGGACTGAGGTTTTGGCGTTACACTAAAGGTAAACGCACGCGAGCCGAGATGATTAACGCAACACTGTTGCGCACCTGACTCTCACCAATCACCGTTGCGGGGGCAGTACCAGATTTACACTGGTTTCCCGATTATCCTGCTTTGGTCTATCGATCCAAAGCAAGCACCGTAAAGATTGACTATTAAATTATCATGAGTTGATATTCAGCTCATGATTGAAAATATGTGTTGTTATGCCGGCATTAGCATTGAGTACCTTGGTACTGTCTGACGAATGAGTGGCATCATAAAATATTCACGCGGCGATTATAACGGATTCAAAGGTAAACTTGATACTAACAAAAGCTTAACTCACAGATTATTCAACTTGTCTGGCATTCAACATGTTGGGAAGTGACACTAGAAATGGCCAACAACGCTATCAACACGGCACTAATTATATTAACATGGCGCTAATATATGAACATGTCGTCAATGTTAGCGATAAATGTCGACGTTAGGGTTGGCTCATGAAGGCACGATAATTATCGATTGTGATTGGAACGGTCTCGGTGGTAAAAATAGCTGTACGAATAGATTTATGGATTAGGTAGACATTCTCGTCATCACTTATCACCGTAAAATAGCCCATCTCACCTTGTGGACGAGAGAGATAAGACGCTTCAACCACTGCGGAAGAATGATGAATATTAGGCATACTGGTGCAGCCTAATAAACCATGTACAGCCTCGAGCCCGCCTACTTTAGAGCTGCCCAGCTGTTGATAAACAATTTTGCCTTCACAATTTTCTTGATATGTCGCTGCCATCGAATCTAAAAACTGGTCCGGTTCAACATCATTTGCTAAGCCTTTAAACCCCTGCATGCAGACTAAACGAGACCAATCATTTAATGATTCATTGGATGGAATAAACTCAGCCATTGTCATATCGCCACGTTTATCGCTGAATGCAAGCTTCCAATCTAATGGTGGTAAAAAACCAAATTTTGCAGATAAGGCCGTGAGCTTTTGGACATCCTCAGACATCACCATAGCACCTGATGAGTTATCAACGTCGTCAAATGTCATCAGTGCAGGAGATATAGCCGATGCACCGCTCGGGAACAGGAACATAATCCCCAGACAGCCCGAGCAGCCGATAATTGCAGCAATCTTGTTCATCCAAATGAATCCTTATTTGGTCAAGAAAGAGATAAGTTGACTAAAAACCATTCTAATTATGTATATCCTATCCTGAACATACAACAATTGACACTTATCGATAACATTTACATTGTCGGTAAATGTTAGTTTAGTTCTTCGTCGTCTTCGTCTTCATCTTCATCTTCTGCATCGAATAACTCTTCTTCATCAACGGCAGATTCTGCAGCAATAGCGGCAGCTAAGCTTTTAGCCTTAAGATGCTTTTCAGTTTTACGCTTGTTACGATCAGCTTGCTTAGATAAAAAACCTTGTAGAGCTTGTTCGCCCCATGCTGTTGCTTCTGCTTCTGAAGCAAAACCATCTTGGCTTTTTGATACTATGGTTTTTGTCGCTGTCATACGACGAGTGATTTCGGTTTTCCAAGTGTTTTCGATTTGAATAACACGTAAACCATATTTTTTGCTATCGCTCATAATCTATTCTTTCCTACTTAAGGTATCACAGGCTAAAACCCATGAAATTTCAGCCGCGCAGTGTACTCGAAACGCACGAGTTTGGGCAGCTATTTAATGGTTATTTTTGCAGCTTATTTGAAAAACTAACTCAGTGGCAAGCGTAATGCTGCCACTGAGAAAAATATGGTGAATAAAATCTCGCTGCGCTGAGGTTATTGTTTCACTAATTGGTTAGAACCAACAATCATCATTTCACATTTATGGCAGTCAAACACCAACTTCAATTTATCTTTACCAACATCTAAAAACATTGGGTCGGCTTTAATCCCTTCAACTTCTTTCGGGCATAAGTTAAAGCTGTAACGTAAACAATGTTTGGTCACCATTAACGGTGCATCATGTAACACGTTATTTTTCTCATAGGTATCTTCAATTTGAATCACCCCATGCTGATGATAAAACGATTTCGCTTTTTCGTTCGCCACGTTAGATAAAAAGCTCAATGCTTTTTGTGGGAAACGCGCAGTTTTATCATGTACCCAACGCTCTGGTCGTTGGTAGCTCGTCACCCTTGTGGCCATTAATGCACTAACCGCATCGCGGCGCAGCTCGTTAACCACCGATGCAGGTAAAAACCACATTTGCTCAGTCAGTAAATTAATCTTGTTCAATACAAAATCACTACTGCCAAGTTTGCTGAGTTGCTTTTTGAGGTTTTCTGCCGTTTTAGCTTGATCATTTGCAGGAGCTTTATCGCAAGCTAAGGTAACGGTTGCACTTAACCCGTGTATATCTGTAATGGTTAATCCAACGCCGTCATCGCTATCAAAAAATTGCATATCAACAGCAATTTTACGCGTGGCAGAATCTTTATTTAGGATAGCTTCAAACTTATGATCAAAGTTACGGAACATCATCACGCCAATTTTAAGATCTTTAGGTACCTCAGTTAAATACAAGGTATTACCGTCGGCGCGGTTAATGCGCACGCCGGAGAGCTTATCGTCAGACAACCGCTGGGTTTCATAATGTTCAACAAAGAAACATAAGCCATCACCATTGTTAAAATGAATGTCTTTGCCACTTTCACTGGTATCGATTTTAATAAAGTCTTTACCTACTTGGGTGATACGGCCCACTTTCTCACCAATAAACTTAGGCGAACTAAAATGCTCAATGGCCTCAGTACGTTCATTGACAAAATAATCTGTTTTACCGCGGTTAAAACTTTTATCAGGATCGGGCGTAAAATTAAACTCGCAACGACCATGAGAAATAGATTCCAAATCATTGCGTTTGGCAATAATGGCATCCAGTTGTTGGCGGTAATGTGCGGTAACATTCTTAAGGTAAGTAATGTCTTTTAAGCGGCCCTCAATTTTAAATGAGCTAATGCCCGCATCAATTAAGGCTTCTAAATTATCTGTTTGGTTATTGTCTTTTAGTGATAATAAATGCTTATTTTCAGCTAATACTTCACCTTCACGCGTAGTTAAATTACACGGCAATCGACACATCTGTGAACATTCACCGCGATTAGCACTGCGATTAGAATACGCATGGCTTAAATTGCATAAACCGCTATAACTGACACATAACGCACCATGAATAAAGAACTCTAACTTCATTTTTGTGCTAGCAGCAATGTCGCGAATTTGTGGAATATTCAACTCACGAGCTAACACGACTTGTGAAAAACCGACTTGTTCGAAAAAGACTGTTTTTTCTGGGCTGCGGTTATCAGTTTGAGTACTCGCATGTAACGCGATAGGTGGAAGATCTAATTGTAAAACCCCCATGTCTTGAACAATCAAGGCATCGACACCGGCTTCATAAAGTTGCCAAATAAGCTTTTGCGCTTTATCAATCTCGTCATCCATTAAAATGGTATTAAGCGCCACAAACACTTGGGCATGATAACGATGAGCAAATTCAGCTAAGCGAGCGATGTCTTCAACGCTGTTGCCAGCATTATGACGCGCGCCAAATGCTGGACCGCCAATATAAACGGCATCAGCGCCATGACGAATAGCCTCAATGCCATAATCAGCATTTTTAGCCGGTGCTAATAGTTCAAGTTGGCGCTTTACAGGCGCCTCAGGGGTGAACAATTCTACAGAAACCATAATGTTAACTAAATTTCGCATTAATTCGGATAAAAAAGTGCGCCAACATTAGTATGTTGACGCACTCGCATAGCTGCATACTTTAGCAAACTTTGAACAAAGTTCTAAGTAAATTCGTTGCTAATGACCGCCTAAAAAACGGTCGAATAGGGCTTATAAAAATAATTCTTGGATGTTTTTAAAGTCAGCTTTGCCTTCAGCAATTTCTTGCGGATTAAGCCCAGACACTTCATGGGGAAACACTAACCAATCTTCAGATGAATGAATAAAATAATCTGGTTTTAGCTCTACTTTAGTGTTTTTTGGCTTGTAATAAGGACATGCGATCCGGATGTCTGTAGGCATGTTTAAACGCATGAACTTTCTTAATTTACCAATCAGCGCATCAATACTGCGGCCAGAGTCAAAAACGTCATCAACAATCAACAAACCATCGCTAGCATTGGCGTTTTCAATAATGTAATGCAAACCGTGTACTTTGATATTTTTATCTTGTTTGTCAGTGCCGATACCATAATAAGAAGACGTTCTAACGGCTATATGATCGGTTTCAACTTTTTTAAAATCAAAATACTCTTGGACTGCAATACCGATTGGAGCACCACCGCGCCAAATACCCACGATAAACTGTGGTCGAAAGCCACTGTCATATACTTGCGCAGCGAGTCTAAATGAATCTTCCAGCAGTTGTTGCGCACTAATATAATGTTTATCTGTCATTGGTTAAGCCCCCGATTATTTTATTGCGGAGAATTTTATACCAAATAAAGCTTTCTTGCCTGTAAGAATAGGAATTAATTGATCAATACCCATAAAAAATAAGACATGTTGGTCAAATAATATATGACTCAATATTGATTCCTACTTATTTGATGCATGTTCACATCAAGCATTTGCGTACGTTAAATCACTTCAGCATCAATAGAAGTCCTATCAACAAATCTCTAGTTCACTGCACGAGTCAAGTGACCGAGCGAGCTTATCAATGGAGATAAATCTACTTGTCATTAAAAACGACTATGGCATAGTGGGTTTAATGACAAGTAGATTAATCGCCAATTCAGGATGAATACGCCACTATGCTGCTCAATAAAACCTTACACAATAATTACGGTACTGGACTGGCAAACACCACGGACAGCAACGAACTCAATGTGCCCAAAGGTGACAACCCGCTCATATGGCCTGTGCTGAGTTTATTACAATCGTCAAATCAAAGTTGGAAAGTGCATCATTTAGCCAGTGAATTACAAACTAAAGGTTTAATGCATAACCTTGACCCATTACCCGAAAAAGACCTATTCAAACGCAACTTTCTACTAATGAACGCCTTGTATGAATTACAAGACATACTCATGCCTAAACAGTGGTTGCAAGTGAAGGCGATGGAAATCCAAATATTTCGGATCATTCCAGCCAGTGCTGATATACAACATATTCGCGATGGTGCATTACGTGACTATTATCTCGATTGGAACAATTATGACTCCAGCGTTAACGTTGTACGTGAAATGCTTGAGTCATTTTGGTCTAGCTTTCAAGAGTATATTGGTGTTAACACACAGTTGATGCACAAAGGTCATGCGTTAAAAGTGTTTGAACTTGATGAAACTGCAACCGATAGAGACATTCGTAAACAGTGGCGTAAGTTAGCGCTAAAATGGCATCCCGATCGTGAACAAGGTAATGCTGAACGCTTTCGAGAAGTGTGCGAAGCATGGCAGACACTCAGAGATTAGCGTTGGTCGGTAAACTACCGTGGTTGAACACTCTTTATCTACAGCCGTGATCGTAGTCAGCATGAAGATGATTAAGATGACTGCTCTACATTAATACTTTAATATTTGCCCTGCTTATTCACCATGCCATATTGGCCTTTCCACATAACCCATCAATAATGAACAACCCATGAGCACTTAATGGTGACATTGGCAGAAATCGTTGCCCTCACATCAATATCTGAACTTTATTAAAGGATTATCTTCATAAAACACGCACCGATCACGAAATTAGCGTCTTTTTGATTGATGATTTAAGCCATAATTCAGCTAACAAACTTACCCTATTTAGCTAAAGTAGATTAATCGAATCCTAGTGACTATTTACTACTAATATTGATTTACTACTACCATTAATTCGTTATTAACACTGATTTACTACTAACAGTGATTTGCTATTAACATAGATTTGAGGTTTACATGATTAAATATTTCGCCATTGTACTGACGCTCATCACGGCCTCGTTTAGCACATTTGCTACGCCATTTGTTGCAGGCAAACATTACACCCAAATATCTAACAACATGGTTCCAAGTGAACCTAAAGTCACTGAATTTTTCTCGTTCTATTGCCATAACTGTTTCAATATGGAAAGCCAGTACTTACCTGAAATCAAGGCGGGTTTAGACAAAAAAATCACCTTCGACAGTAAACATGTCGACTTTATGAATAGCGACTTAGGTACAGAAGTCATGCGCGCATTAGCGGTTATTCATAAACTCGATAATAAAGAAGCTCTAAAAATAGCCATGTTTGGCGCAATCCAGGGTAAAGATAATACTGGCGGGCACGACCACGCTGCCGCTGGACATGAGCACAAATCACAGATTAATAACCGTGCTGATATTAAAAATGTTTTTGCTCAGTTTGGTGTCGATGCAGAGCAATATGACACGGTAGCAGACAGTGCAGACACCAATAAAAAGTTAGCCATGTGGCGTCAACAGCAAGTGACGTATGCAGTGCAAAGTGTACCGGCATTTATTGTTAACGATAAATACGCCATCAATTTAAATGAAATGCGCAGTTTGGACGATATCATTGGGGTCATTAACTACTTAGCATTAAAACAGTAGTGTTGCTAACCGATAAAAAAATGGCTATCCACTGGATAGCCATTTTTTTATCTCTATTGCTTAACTTGCAGTGGTATAAATTGCATAACTTAATCGCGGTAAGGTCACCGTTAACTCTGCTGATGCGGCCTGTGCGGCATCTTCAATTGATGGCACGACAACATCTGGCCATGTGGTCATTAAGCGATAATGCTTACCCTCTTGAGTAACATTAATCGTCTGCGCTTGCTCACCGCTATTAAACACCATCAAAAATTCTGCTCCTGTTTCAGGGTCTACCCGAGCAAATGCAAACATGTCTTTGTCTGCTTGGTAAAAGCGATCTTGATATTGACCACGACGCAAAATAGGATATTGCTTACGCAGTTCACTCAGTTGCGCTATTGCTTGATACAAAGGGTGCTTAGGGTCAAAGTCTGTCTCTTATACAACACTGACGCTGCCGACG
>NZ_PJAP01000301.1:0-7283 GCF_002836795.1 Shewanella sp. 11B5
ATTAACAAAAAAGCCACTCTAATGAGTGGCTTTTTTGTTTTTCGCGATCTGATTGGTCATTATAATCGTATATTTGATTACTTAATATTGTGCATTAAAAGTGATGAATACCAATTACATCAGCTATTTATATTCGCTACCCTCATTAACTATTCATATTAATGGCGCTAACAGGGCTGACATACAATATTCCATGTCGTTTCCATATCTTTTAACCGCAACGTTGTAGCGTATCTGTTGAAAGGGGTGGTTGATACAATCCCGACAACGATAACGATAGACATAAATGCCTCTACACTGCTATTTAGGTTGTCAGAGTCGTGCCATGGCATGGCTAAACTCCATAGAGCAAGCCTTGGTAGTCGATTAAGTCGCATCACGCCTGTGGAGTTGACTGACTCATGCTTAAGCTTGAATGAGTTCTCCAGAGCCGCGTAGTACGGCTAGTACAGTGTTATCACTGCTTGGATAACCTCATAGATGACCTTAGTGAGTTTGTCGTCTATCAATAACTCTGAATATAAAAAACCACTCCGAAGAGTGGTTAGTCTTAGTTGGTCCAACTGCTTGATATTACTTAGAGACTTAGAGCTTCACATTGACCGGTGGTACAATAAAGCCTTGATAAGCATCGACTCTGAGTTCAGTAAATCGTGTTAACTGCTTTGCTTCTTGGATCCCCGTGACAATCACTTGAATATCTAATCCTTTAGCTACATTCACTAAAGCACGACATAATTCACTGTTGTGTTGATTCTCTTCAATATAAGCAAATGACTGGTCTAGTTTGACATAATTTGGACGCAGGCTTTGTAAGTAGGCCATTGAGCCGAATTGACGCCCAAAATGATCGATACCATACTGAGCACCAGAATCTCGAATGACTTTGCAGAGATTTTCGCAAGATTCTAAATCGCTATATACACTCGCCTCTGGGATTTCAAAGCAAATACGTTCAGCGTATTTATTTGCCCGAAGAAACTGCTTTAGCCAAAGATGAAAATCAACATCGCTTATGCTCTGATAAGTAAGGTTGATGGCGACGCGTTCATAATTGCGCTCGAGTAAACGATGTTCATTGACTGTTTCTATTAAACAACGATCGAACATAGTGCCTAGTGAAAGTAATTCTATGTATGGTACAAACTGACCTGCGTGCAAGATTGTGTCGCCAATTTGCAGTTGGCAATATAGCTCACGCTGACAAATTTCATCTTTGGCACAAAGTTGGATCGGCTGCCAACGAAATTGGAATTTTTTGTTCTTTATGGCATGACTTAAATTATTGCGCCATTCTTCACGGGTAAACAGCTGCTTTTGGGTGTTCTCAAACCAATGGAACACTTTGTCGTCTTTAATGGACTGCTGGAGTGCGTTATCTGCTTGTGCCAACATATCTGACACTGTCATTTGTCCTAGGCGTTCTGCGACACCAATATAAAACTGTTCGTTTGGTTTACAGCCAGCTTTAGATATTTCTTTATTAACAGTACGTATGAGGCTTTGTAAATACTTAGCCAGTTGGTCATGTTCACAGTCTTCAACAAGGAAGGCGAATTCATACGCTGCAATACGGGCGATAACAGAAGAAGCTATTTCATCTTGATGATGTTGCAGCTTTTCAGCCAGTATGCGAATAGTCTCATCGCGAACTTGGAAACCGTATTTGCTATGTACATCCTCTAGCCAATCCATTTTGACTAAGTAAAGTGCGCCTGTACTGGGTTCGCTTAACCAACCATTAACTCGACTGACCATATATTGTCTATTTGGTAGCCCTGAGACTTGATCAACAAGATTTTTCTTTCTTAATGCAGAGACTTCTTCGTCAAGAGAATTAAATACTTGTTTTAATTGCGCTGACATACTGTTAAATGCGTTGACTAGCTCTTTAAGCTCCCTCGTTTTTGGCGTTGGCATATCGGGGCCAAATTGTTGTGCTGCTATTTGCTTGGCATGTAAGGAAAGTGTGTTTAAAGGTTTTAAAATCCAGCTTAATCCCACTCGCGCAAATATGATGGCGATAAGAAATAAGATTGAAAATAGAATAATTATGTCGGAAATAATCCGCCATAATTCCTGATAGCCAAACCCTGGGTGAGCTGTAATTTCAAGTGTAGCAAGCTGTAACCAACCAGAGGTAATAGTGGTTTGTTTTTTAATGGTTTTAAACAGGTTGAGATCAATAAACCATTGGGGAATATTTTCGACTCGAACAGAGTTATTCCACACTTGTTGCTTACCATCCACTAACCAAGTTAATTTGATTTGTTGATAATAGCCGCCTTCAAAAATAACATTGACTAATGTTTCTGCACCGGCATCATCACCAGCTTCTAAAACAGGAGTGAGCATTAATCCTAATGAATTACTGGCATTATTGAGATCAGATTCCATTTGTTTGGATAAGAAACCTTGGGTTTCTGAAAATTGTACATAGGCTACGCTTGCAATCGTTAACAAGAAAAGCCCGAAAAGTAACGCATAGATCTGCCTGAACAAGGTCATGTTGTCACTACTCCATGTTGAGTTTGGGTTGGCGTAAGCGGTCTACACCTAATCTAAGTTTAAGGTCAGTCCATTTTTCAAGGCGTGATGATGAACCAGCTAACACACCTCGGCCTCTTTCTTTGTTTAGCCATAATTGTTTACCGTTAAAACTGTAAACAGGCAGAAGATCTTTTCGTTTTGTTGCCAATTTTATGGTTTTATCCAAATTATCGAGTACTAACGGGATCGAGTTAGGCTTTTCATAATATGCTAAAACCATATGATACTGATTCAACGATGTGGCTTTTACCATAGTGATCCTAAGTTTATCTTCAGGAATACCTAGCTGGAGAAGGGTAAAATACTTTGCGATTGAGAAGTCTTCACAATCCCCTCCGTTAACCCCAATAAACTCCATCGGTGATGCCCAATAATTGGAATCACCCCATAGTGTTTGATCATCAATGAATCGAAATAAATTAAAAAACTGATTAACTTTTTCTAACTTATCAATTTCAGCAAGTTGTTGCGAATCATTGACAATTTTAAACCAAGCATTTGCTCGTAATCCAGCTCGATCGCCATAGCGTTTCGATAATGCTGAAACGGTTTTTTGCTGATTTAATTCTTGTGTCGGTGCGGCATATAAACATGAAACTAAAAGGGCCGATGTCATAATAAAAATATGACAGACCCTTTTATGCAACAATGTCGTTACTTTGCTGTCGTCGCGACTCAACTAATCAATGCCTTGTCCGTTAGTCAATCTGCTCATCAACTGTGTAGATATTCCATCTCATTTCTGGAATGGTGTCATCGGCTGTGACTTCCGCTACCACACGGCGATTACGTTCTTCTGCTTCTGGTGTACCACTGTTATCGATAGGGCGATCAAAACTATAACCCGTCGCGTTTAGACGGCTTGGATCGATACCAAATGTGTTTTCTAACACTTCAATAACCGCTTTAGCGCGTTTTTGAGATAACGCTAAATTAAGCTCATAGCTACCGCGTTTACTTGTATGACCTTCAATCGTTACCTTAGTGGTAGGGTAGGTTGTCATAACATTAGCGACGCGTTCAATTTGGTTATAATACTGAGGTTCGATAACCACGGAATTATTACTAAATAGGATTTTTAAGTCTTGGCGTTCATTGATATCTTTGATGCTACCACAACCATAGTTGTCGACAGCAGCGCCAATGAGCGTGCCCGCACAACGCTCTCTGGCCATTATCACACCATCACGATCACTGTCGGCAAGATCAAAATTTTGTTGTGTAGAAGCATTAGACTCGACAATATCGTTTACTGAACAACCTGTTGTAATCAATGCGAGTAAAATTATCAAATATTTCATTATTTAACACCTCCCTCATATTCACGCTCACCACGCCATTCTCCTGGACGTGTAACTCGAAGTGAGTCCAGTAGATCTCCTGTCGCATTCAATACTCGATAGCGAGCTGCAATTTCATCATACTCGGTTTGCAAGTAATCCTTACGCGCTTCAAATAGTTCATTCTCGGTATCGAGCAAATCGAGCAGAGTACGTTGGCCCAAGTTAAATTGTTGCACATAAGCCACTTGAGTCTGCTTTGCTGCCACAACATGTTCACGGATGAACTGTTTTTGTGGGGCTAGCATTTCATAAGCATTCCAAGCTAAAGAAACACCCTCAACAACTTGGCGGTAAGCACGTTGTTGGATCTCTTTTGCTTCGTTGACTTTATAGGCTGTTTCTCTGTCTTTTGAGACGTCTTTACCACCTGAGAAAAGGTTATATTTAACTCGAACCATAGCAACTAAATCATTGTTATAGCCGTTAACATTTTGGCTGTTAATTGCGCTGTAGCCATCTTCACCGTCAGTATCATTATTCCAGTTACCATTAAGTTCCAGGCTTAATTGTGGAAAATAGTTGGCTTGGGCTGAGCTACGCTCTTTTTTTGCGGCATTAATATCGCTTTCTGCTGATTTTAATACTGGGTGTTTCGATTTTGCTGCCATGAGGCCTTTATCTAAACTTTTTGGTAGCATATCGGCATCAGGCACTGGCAATATTAAGTCATCAGGCTTTGCTTCAACAATTCTGATATAAGCTGCTCGAGCATCTTCTAAATTGTTTTGAGCCGAAATCACATTGGCGTTTGCGCGGGCAAGACGACCAGTGATTTGCGATAAATCGGCAATTGATCCTAAACCAGAGTCAGTGCGCTGTTTTATTTGATCGTAAATCTCTTTATGACTCGCAAGGTTTCTCTCGGAAAGTAATAATACTTGTTCACTACGGATGTAGTTCAAGTAGACCTTTGCAACATCCAATGCCATATCTTCAGCTGCAGCAAATAATGCCCACTGGTCAGCACTAGCTTCAAACGAATAACGATCGACTTCGCTACTAGTATAAAAACCATCAAACAGCATTTGTTTGATACTAAAACCGGCTTCGCCACGTTCTAAATCAATCATACCGTCATTATCAACATCGCCTTGGCCTACCTTACGACGAGTTGAAGGGCTATCGGTTTGCTCCCAGCCATAGCCCGCAGAAATATCTACGGTTGGCATATAGCCTGCTACTGCTTGATTAACTTGCTCTTCGCGCGCTTTAAAACGATTAAAAGCAATACGTAAGTCTGGGTTTGTGTCTAGCGTATGCGCAACAGCTTGCTCAAGAGTCTGGCTTGAGGCAGTTGGCGAGACCAACATTAATAAAGCAAGAGCAACAGCGCTTAGCTTTATTTGTTGATTTATAATAGTTGTCATTAAAAAACCCTCCTGGTTCTTCTTAGCGCTCTCTAAGGGCGGTATCTTTCGCTCTTAAAATTGGATTTAAAATGTACTCAAGTATGGATTTCTTTCCCGTAATGACATCTACTGATGTGAGCATTCCAGGGATTATTGGCATCTCTGTGCCATCGTCTTTCATTAAACTGGATTCTTGTGTTCGCACTTTTACAATATAGAAGCTGTTGCCTTCTTCATCCTGTGATGTATCGGCACTAATGTGTTCAACGGTTCCTTTTAGCCCGCCATAACGGGTAAAGTCATATGCGGTGACTTTTACGATAGCGGGTAATCCTGGATGTAAAAAAGCAATATCTTTAGGAGTGATTTTGGTTTCTATCAGCAGTTTATCTTCTGATGGAACAATTTCCATAATCTCTTCGCCTGGCTGCACAACGCCACCTAAGGTATTAAAGTTAATTTTTTTAATTGTTCCTATAACCGGAGAGGCAATGACAGCTTTACTGACCTTATCAAATGCGCCTTTTTGTGCCTGATTCATACGTGATAATTTGGTTTGCATTTCATTAAGCTGTGCACGTAAATCAGTGGCATAAACAAATACGGCTTCTCGGCGCTTTAAGATGGCTTCATCCATAGACGCTTTCACTTTTGGACGCAAGAGTCTAACCGATTGTAGTTCACCTTGAATATCATTTACCGTACGCTCAAGTTTGAGCAGTTCAACTTCAGGAACAATGCCTTTACGAGCCAATGGGCGAGTTAACTCAAGCTCGCGAGATACTAATTGATAACTTGTCGTAAGGGTACTAATTCTAGAGGCTAACTCTTCAATTTCTTGTTGGCGCTGTTGGATCTGACGTACAAGAATTTCTAATTGGTTGCTTAAATTATCCAATCGAATCGAATATTCTTCTTGTTGACGCTTAACCAGTTCTGGCTCTTCGTCAATAATGGTCTGCGGAAATACCAAGTTCTGTTTGGTTATTTTTACCTGTTGGCGCCAGTCTGAAGACATATCTGAAATAATAATACTGTCTAATTCAGTGCGCATGCGAATAATATTAGTTTGTAATCCGAACACTTCTTGTTCTTGTTGGTCGAAATCTGAGCGGAACCGAGTGTCGTCAATCCGGGCTAAAGGTTGTCCTTTAGTGACTATCCCCCCTTCTTGGACATAGATTTCCTGTAAAATTCCGCCATCTAGACTTTGGATAATTTGAATCTGTGACGACGGAATCACTTTACCGGTTCCTGATGTCACCTGATCTAATTCGGAGAAGTAAGCCCAAATAAAAAAACACACCATCATGGCGGCCAGTGACCAAATGATAAGACGATGTCCTGACGGGGCATCGGTCATCATGGCACCATAAACGTCATCAACCATTTCTAAGTCGGCTACGGTAAGATGCTTACTCATGAGTTTTGGGCTCCAGCAATTGTCCCTGCATTGAGTTTAGCTAGGACTTCATCTTTAGGACCATCAGCCACTATATGACCACGTTCGAGCACAATAATGCGATCGACTAGATTTAATAAATGCATCTTATGGGTAATGAGTAATAATGTTCTGTCGCGACTAACCAGTTGCATTGAGCGAATAAACTGTTTTTCTGCTCTAGCATCTAAGCTGGCAGTCGGTTCATCCATTAATAATATCGACGGATCATTCAATGTTGCTCTGGCTAAGGCGACGGTTTGCCGTTGGCCACGACTGAGTGACAAGCCTCCTTCACCAACTTGTTGATCTAAGCCTTCGGACTCTAGGTTAGTAAACATACTGACACCAGAAAGCTGGATAGCTCTTATTAACTGATGTTCAGTCACTTGCCGAGAACCGAATAAAATATTGTCGCGAATAGTACCGTGAAACAAGGTGACGTCTTGAGGTAAATAGCCAAAGTTACGTCTAAGATCGCTTGGGTGAATTTGTCCTGCATCTAGGCCATCATAGCGAAGGCTACCTTGAGTCGGTTTGTACAGTCCGAGTAGTAATTTGGCTAGAGTGCTTTTACCTGAGCCATTACGGCCGATAATG
>NZ_PJAP01000302.1:0-7277 GCF_002836795.1 Shewanella sp. 11B5
TGGTAAGCAGGATCCAATTCCTGAACAGCTTCACGCTTCCACAATCCTAATGGATCTAAATTGGCATTTTGATGGCCACGGAAACGGTGAGCATTGATCAGTTGCAGGACTTTAACTTGCTTCGCATCTAACTCTGGGTCGCCGACGCTAGTAGCGTTTTTTAAACGACCTTGTAAAGCTAAACTACGGAAATAGTCACGAACTTTAGAGTGAGCAGTTTCGGGTACTTCTACTGAGGCACCGTTAACCGGAGGGAGGTTATCAAAAACAAGCTGCCAATCAGGAGTAACTGATTGCGGATCTTCTTGATAGGCTTCATACATCTCTTCTACGTAGGTCGAGTTCGAACCACTTAAATGTGACGACTCGAGCCAGGCTTTCATGATGCCTTGGTGCATTGTTATTCCTTTCAAACTTGATACACGTGCTAGCCATAAACATAACAGTGAGTAACGTAAGTTACATCACACGTAGACTGAAATTATCTTAACAAGATAATAGCAGGAGGTATTACATAAACACACAAAAGAGCCATCCCCAATATTGAAGATGACTCTTAACAAAGCTAATAAGTCAGATTATTTTGCTCAGTTTTGTGCATTAAACAGCTCGCTTAAGCAGCATTGACTTAATGTGACCAATCGCTTTAGTTGGGTTTAATCCTTTAGGACAAACGTCAACACAGTTCATGATGCCATGACAACGGAACACACTGTAAGCATCATCTAGTTCAGATAAACGCTCTTCAGTGGCCGTATCACGACTGTCAATTAAGAAACGATATGCATGTAATAAACCACTTGGCCCGATAAATTTATCAGGGTTCCACCAGAAAGATGGACAAGCAGTTGAACAACATGCACACATGATACATTCATATAAACCATCTAAATGAGCACGCTCTTCAGGTGATTGTAGATGTTCACGAGCTGGAGCCTGTTCGTCATTAATCAGATAAGGCTTAATTTTTTCGTATTGCTTGTAGAACTGAGTTAAGTCTACAACCAAATCACGAACTACTGGCATGCCTGGTAAAGGACGGATTTCAATTTTCTTACCTTTAAAGGTAGATAATGGCGTAATACACGCTAATCCGTTTTTACCATTCATGTTAACACCGTCAGAACCACACACACCTTCACGGCATGAACGACGGAACGCAAGCGTTGAGTCTTGTTCTTTCAGTTTAATTAACGCATCTAACACCATCATGTCAGTGCCATCAGGCACTTCTAAGGTGTAATCCTTCATATAAGGCTTGGTATCTACATCAGGATTATAACGATACAATGCAAATGTTAATTTCATCTTTTGCAACTCCTGCCTAATAGGTACGTTTTACAGGTGGAAACGCTTCACGTAATTTAGGTGTCATGTTGACATCACGTTTGCTCATACCTTGAGTGACTGGGTTATACAAACTATGACATAACCAATTATCATCATCACGGTCTAAATAATCTTCACGAGAATGCGCACCACGGCTTTCAGTACGGAAGTTAGCTGCATAAGCAGTTGCCAGCGCTGTAGCCATTAAGTTGTCTAATTCTAAGCACTCAATACGTTGAGTATTAAATTCTGTTGAATTATCAGATAACTTAGCATTTTCAAGACGCTTTTGAATTGCTTGTAGCTGTTCTAAACCTTCAGCCATAGCATCTCCACTGCGGAAAACAGAGAAATTTAACTGCATACACAATTGAAGATCTTTACGGATAACCGCAGGTTCTTCGCCGTCTTTGTTGCTTTCCCAACGATTAAGACGAGCAAGTGATGCACTAATTTCTACGTCTGAAGCCGCTTTTGGATCAGGTGTAGCGTCTAACGCTTTACCTAAATGCTGACCAGCAGCACGTCCAAACACAACTAAATCAAGTAAAGAGTTACCACCTAAACGGTTTGCACCGTGTACAGATACACAAGCAATCTCACCAACAGCAAATAAACCTAATACATCTTGTTCAGTGCCGTCGTCATTCATACGAATAACTTGACCACTTACTTTAGTCGGTAAACCGCCCATCATATAATGACAAGTTGGCAACACTGGAATTGGACCATCAGCTGGATCAATATGAGCAAAGGTACGTGATAATTCACACACACCAGGAAGACGAGCTTCTAAGGTTTCTTTACCTAAATGATCAAGTTTTAGCAAACAATGTGGACCTAAAGGACCGTCTAAACCACGACCTTCACGAATTTCAGTCATCATTGAACGTGCTACCACGTCACGAGATGCTAAATCTTTCGCGTTTGGCGCATAACGTTCCATGAAACGCTCGCCGTCTTTGTTTAGAAGATATCCACCTTCACCACGACAACCTTCAGTAACCAAAACACCTGCACCGGCAATACCTGTAGGGTGGAACTGCCACATTTCCATGTCTTGTAACTGAACACCAGCGCGTGCCGCCATACCAACACCGTCACCAGTATTGATGTGAGCATTAGTGGTTGATGCATAAATACGTCCTGCACCACCAGTGGCTAAAATAGTCGCTTTTGCTTTGAAATAAACAATTTCGCCCGTTTCAATTTCAATTGCAGTACAACCCACCACTACGTCATCTTCGTTTTTAACCAAATCTAAGGCATACCACTCAGAATAAACGTCAGTTTTATGTTTAACGTTTTGTTGGTATAAACAATGAAGCAGTGCATGACCTGTACGGTCAGCTGCAGCAGCAGTACGAGCAGCTTGCTCACCACCAAAATTACGCGACTGACCACCAAAAGGACGCTGATAGATAGTGCCGTCTTCGAAACGAGAGAAAGGTAAACCCATTTGCTCAAGTTCGATAATCGCTTCAGGACCCGTTTGACACATAAACTCAATGGCTTCTTGGTCGCCGATAAAATCAGAACCTTTAACCGTGTCGTACATGTGTTGTTCCCAATGATCTTCGTGCGCATTACCTAATGCTACAGTGATGCCACCTTGAGCAGAAACGGTATGTGAACGAGTTGGGAATACTTTAGATAACAGCGCACAGCTCTTACCTTCTTTAGAAATCTGTAATGCAGCTCGCATACCCGCGCCGCCGGCGCCGATTACGATTACATCAAATTCGCGTACTGGAATACTCACTTAAACACCCCACACTATTACAATGCCTGACGCTAAATAACTAAAAGCGATCAACACAAAGGTAAACTGTAATACACCACGTAACGCTGTATGTTTGACATAATCAGTCAACACTTGCCATACACCAATCCACGCATGGATAAGTAAAGCAATCAAGGTTATTAGGGTAAAGACTTTCATTGGAAGTGAAGCAAACAAACCATTCCAAATCTCGAAAGTTAACGGGGCACTACACGCGATAAAGCCAACTAAAAAAATAGTATAACAAGCGAGGATCACTGCACTTGCGCGTAATAGAATATAGTCATGAACACCACTGCGTCCAAAACTTGCTGCATTTGTTACCATACCCAAATCCCCGCTATGATTGAAAAGACTACTGCTAACACAAACGTAGCCTTAGCTGATGAGACACCCGAAGCTAACTCTTCCCAGTGTCCGGCATCCATAATCAAATGACGAATGCCACCTAATAAGTGATAACCCAACGCGGTTAGAATGCCCCAAATGATGAACTTCATCACGAAACCATCGAACAAGGATTGTACGCTAGCGAACCCATCTGCTGATGTTAAAGTCGAATTTAACAACCAAAGAAGGATACCAATAGCAAATAGCATGATAACACCGGAAATACGGTGCAGTATTGATGCGATAGCTGTCGCAGGAAAGCTTATCGTCTGCAGGTCTAGATGGACAGGTCTTTGCTTTTTCACGTTCTGCTCACTCAGCTCCATTGAGCATTATTTTTTTTATGATCTATTTTTTGCTTAACCACTAAAGCTTGCACAAGGCAGAGCATTTTTTAAACAAAAAACAGACTACTCTCAAGCATCTAATCAGTTGAGAAACCACTATTTAGTTAGTAAATTGATCATTTCTAAACTGTGACGCTCGTCGCCCTTAGGGACGCAGGCAAGTATACTCGCGGGAATTGTCAAATACAAACCTCACATTATGCAAAATAAGTTTTTTTAGTATTTTTTTATTCTAATGCAAGCGCAGAGCGGTTTTCAGCGAACATATACCATGGTCTAACAAATTTAAACGCTTATTTAAATTGATCTGTGATCCCGATCCACTGTAAAGTAATGACCGCTTAACATGCCGCACTCATATAGAAGAATGAAGTAAGGAGAACGGGGTATGGCTGATAATATAGCCAAATTAGAGTTACCAGGAAACGATTCAATCGACCTACCTATTAAGAAAGGTACTGAAGGTTTTGACGTTATCGACATCAGTACACTTGGAAAAAAAGGTTATTTCACCTTCGATCCAGGCTTTTTAGCTACTGCATCTTGTGAGTCTGCTATTACATATATCGATGGTGAACAAGGTATCTTGTTGCATCGTGGATATGCAATTGACCAGCTTGCAACTGAATCTACCTATTTAGATTTATGCTACTTGCTTCTTTACGGTGAATTACCGTCTAAAGTTGATTACGAACAATTTGTTGCCACAGTGAAAGAACACACTATGGTACATGAGCAAATTGCATTCTTCTTCAGAGGTTTCCGCCGTGACGCACACCCTATGGCAATGCTATGTGGTGTAACCGGTGCATTATCTGCTTTCTATCAAGATTCTCTTGATGTTAACAATCCAAAGCATCGTGAAATTGCAGCTTACCGCTTAGTGTCGAAAATGCCGACAATCGCAGCGATGTGCTACAAGTACTCAATGGGGCAACCTTTTGTTTACCCACGTAACGATTTAAGTTATGCGGGTAACTTCTTGTCGATGATGTTTGCTACTCCGTGTGAAGAGTACAAAGTCAATCCTGTTGTAGAAAAAGCAATGGATCGTATTTTTGTACTGCATGCTGATCATGAGCAAAATGCATCTACATCTACCGTCCGTTTAGCAGGTTCTTCAGGCGCTAACCCATTTGCATGTATTGCAGCGGGTATTGCTTCGTTGTGGGGCCCAGCTCATGGTGGTGCTAACGAAGCTTGCTTAGAAATGTTAGAAGAAATCGGCAGCGTTGACCGCATTCCTGAGTTTATCGAGAGAGCGAAAGACAAAAACGATCCATTCCGCCTAATGGGCTTTGGCCATCGCGTTTATAAGAACTTCGACCCACGTGCTAAAGTGATGCGTGAAACCTGTCATGAAGTCCTTAAAGAACTTAAAGTGGTTGACCCATTATTAGACGTAGCAATGGAACTTGAGCGTATCGCACTTGAAGATGAGTACTTCATCTCTAAGAAGCTATACCCGAACGTTGATTTCTACTCTGGTATCATCATGAAAGCCATTGGTATCCCTAACGATATGTTCACAGTGTTATTTGCACTGTCACGTACTGTTGGTTGGATTTCACATTGGAAAGAAATGTTAGATCAACCAGGCCATAAAATCAGCCGTCCACGTCAGTTATACACTGGTGAGTCTGCGCGCGATTTTGTGAGCGTTGATAAGCGTTAATCTTTTGATTAACCAAACTAAAAAAGCGCCGAAAGGCGCTTTTTTGTTATCTAAATTTAGATATCGGTGACTATTCAACGTAGTGTATAAATCAACCCTAAACACCTTCGATGATTTATAATCGGTTAGAAGCGATGTTTAATAGAACCATTTATTGCATGTTTTAACAGTTTAAAGTCGTATGACAGTAACCTGTTTGGAGTTGGTGCTAGTTAAACTCCAATTAGTCTTTGTTGATGACTCTATTACAATCTGGATCACCATTACCGGTGTGCAAGCTAAGAGGTACTAAACCTCTCCAAGAACCCATATTAATGACTTTTTTACACCATAGTTCCAGCTTTTAGGAGCATTAATTAAGCTTTTTTGGCACTGCTCCGCGGCGACATTAATTGTTAAGTTGTGATCATCTATATAAATTGAATTATTCCACCTCGGACCTGCTGCTTTGGCGAAAGATATAACAAAGAAAAAGCAAACAAAAATGTTTTCCCCATGTCAAAGTCTCTTCTTAAGAAACTCTTTTTTGAGAAATATAAACTGTAAAAGAAAGCATAGGCGAAGGTATGAATGAGCCTGTTCAGCAAAATAGACCTGCTTTTCTAATTCATCATCTTGGTACATTTATTCCACTTTAATCACTTTAATTTTAGCAAGATAATGAACATTTTTAATTCACTAGAAATCTTCAATAGAGCCCAACTTACTAAAACCTGAATCATCACAAAGCCAATATTCTTTTGTACCAATTTTTTGCATTGTTACTGATGTTTCTTTAGTAATCATATTAAGTTCTTCGCTGTAGTAGTCACTCACTAAGACTTCACTATCGCCGTATGTGAAAGTCATACTGTGCTCTGTAACTAAAGAACGGTGGTAGCTCGATTTACTCACATCACTAATTAGCGCTGCATTAGCAAGCTTTGAACTCTCAATATTAAATTGCTCTAATTTAAACGTGTTATCTATTTTACTAATAACAACATCAATCGATTTGGGCTGATCAGCGTGGCATTTAAATATAATCTCTGCCACATCACGCTGAGAGGCACTACACGATGCAACTAAAAATAAGGGTAAAACCCACAAAGCGTTAGAGAGTTTACTTTTTGTCATATTTTTCAAATGCCTTATGTAATTTAATATCATACTTATTCTGTTCGTACTGCGAGCCGTTATAACCTTTCGCAAATGAAGCCCAGTCTAGCGTTATTAGGTACTTTTCTAGGCCTTTATTCTTTACAAAGCTAACGAAAGCATCAAGCTGTTTTCTTTCAGAGCTGAACATTGCTTTAACAAATGCTTCTACGCTAGTAAAACCAGACTCACTATAATTAAAGCCCATAATTTGAAAGCGCCCCCATGAAGTCGACTTCAAAGCCTCTGAAGTATCTAAACTCATGGCAATTTCAAGCCTTGCATACTCTTGGGAGCCACCGGTATATAAGCTTCGATTCCAGGTTCTGCTGGATACAGATGGATGACTCTGATCATACTTGTGATTTGTCAAACGAGCAAAAATATGGGCTTCAAATAAGATTTTTGGCTTTCCGTTTGAGAAAAATGCATCACCAGAAGACTCTACGTCCGCAACAGCTTTAATAGCAGCGACTTTACAACCAAGTTGATTGGCAATATCTAGATAATCTGACTCAGATACTGACGAATCCCCACAAAAGAATGAATAAAAATAATGAGATAGGTTAAAAACGGAGGAACATTCATGGCATTTGGTGATCAAATTTATCGCCAA
>NZ_PJAP01000303.1:0-7261 GCF_002836795.1 Shewanella sp. 11B5
ACCATGCAAAACTGTTGTTTGAATCATCTATTGGTAAAGCCCAATCGAGGTATTTTGTTGCATTTTGTCTGACTCTAAACGGTTGTTTACCATTTTTCTCAACTGCACCTAATACCATTACATACCCAGGTTTGGTTGGTAATGAGAATAAATAATGTTCTGAAATAAGTGGATTTAGTTCTTCTTTAAGTCTTACTGAATCAAAGTCCAAAACAATTGCTTCACGTTTTGCGAATTTATTAACCGTTATCCAATCTGATAATGCTTTTATTGCTTGAATATTTTGTGGCTTATTTTTATTGGAATCTTGGATATTCAGTAAATGTAAAACTTGTTGTTGCTGGTTTTCTACTGCCGTGGCGGTGGATAGATCATAAAGTCCAGCAGATAACCAATAGATAGGTTGTGGCTGGATGTCATTTTGAGAAACTAATTTACTAATGTTTGCCAAACTGTCTTCAACAACTTGTACTAAGCGTACAGGCTTTTGATATTCAAGCGTTAATGTTTTAGTTGCTGATGCTGATTGTGTGACGGTAATTGTTGTTTCAGCGTTGACACTCCAGGTAAGAAAAATTAATAAAAGCGGTAGAAATCTAATAAACAGCGTCATTTTATATCCTCAAATGTATAAGGCTTTAACAGCGTGATATCAATATAAGGGAGATTGGGAGCAATTTTTTGGTTGCTTTTAAAGACCACACCAGAAGTGGCATCAATCCAAAACTGGTTATTGTATTCGATACCTAATTTGGGAATGAATATATGTTCATCAAACTTTTTCAATAGCACTGGACTCTCATTGATGATAACTGTCTCATCAGCAATAAAGGTAAAGGTTGATTGCTGTTTGTAACTAAAATGGTAACCGGGTTGCCAATCAATAGTACTTTGCCATTGCATTGGTGTGCTGGTTAAATGAAGTCCTAATGAAATTGGATCGATTTGTTCGCTACTAAGAGTGACAAGATTGCCATCAAACAGATTAACTGTTTTCAGTAAGCGACCATTACGAGTAACCAGCATTGCAGCATCAGATGATACCCACTTTAATTCAGCATTTTTTTTTGAAAATGGCGTAACAGGAATTGTCTGTGGTGCTTCTGCAAAAGCAAGTAATACATAGGCTTGCGAAGACTTATTTACTTTAACGTAGATACTTGCATATGGACTACTTTTAACTTTGCTTGCTGAAATAACCGAATCAGGCGGCCCGATGATACTGTCTTTAACCATATTAGAAATTTGGGATGAAGTGTTACTGCAACCAGATAAGGTGATCAAAGAGATAATAAATAGAGTTTTGCTATTTAAAATAAAAGGCATACTAGCTCAATTCCTTAAGCTTTATAATATTTATGGGAAATAAAAAAAGCACATTAAAAATGTGCTTTTTTATTTTACTAACAACTTTAGTTTGTAACTGAAGTTGTAGTAGTACCTGTTCCAGTGCTCGTTGTAGTTGTACCCGTGCCAGTACCAGTACCTGCGCCACTCTCAGAATTACTATCATTCACAGACACAGCGACTACGCTAACAAGAACCCCAGTAGCAACTGCAATAGTACCTACAGTTACAGCACCAAGGCCACCAGCACCAGCACCAGCACCAGCTCCAGTACCTGTACCTGTAGTTTCTTCAGCCGCTTGAGCTGAGCTAACCATTAATAAAGCAGTTGTTAACGCTATAGCTAATTTTTTCATATTCAAAGTATTCCCGTAAAATATCCAAACAAACTAATTATAGGTTAGCATAGAATCTATTAACTTCTATCTTAAATTCTACATAATTGTTTAAAATTTATTCATAAATATTAGGTTGACAGTTTATTAATGGGTGTTTTTGGCAAAAATATTTAATTAATATCGATATCAAGTGTGTTGATACTCAATGAGCTGCTAAAATCGTTGTAAATTTTTCATCATGGCTTTGTTTTATGCATAGAAGAGCGATTTATCCTGGTACGTTTGACCCAGTGACCAATGGTCATGCCGATTTAATTGAACGTGCTGCACGCTTATTTAAGCATGTGATTATCGGTATTGCTTCAAATCCTTCTAAGCAACCTCGTTTCACTCTCGAGGAGCGCGTCGCTCAAGTGAATTTAGTCACTGCACACTTAGATAATGTCGAAGTTGTTGGCTTCACGGGCCTATTGGTTGATTTTGCCAAAGATCAACATGCGAGTGTGTTAGTGCGGGGGCTGCGAGCGGTTTCCGATTTTGAATACGAATTTCAATTAGCAAATATGAATCGCCGTTTAAGCCCAGATCTTGAAAGTGTATTTTTAACACCAGCGGAAGAGAATTCATTTATTTCGTCTACGTTGGTGAAAGAAGTCGCATTGCATGGAGGGGACGTGAGTCAATTTGTTCATCCACAGATCGCAGCAGCATTGAAACAGAAAGTGGCACAAATTCAAGCCGAAAATAAAGGTAAGTAGTCGTATGATAAAGGGATTTAGTTTGATCAAGATAGCCATCACACTCGGCTTAAGCACTATGATTATCACTGTTGATAGTGCTCAAGCCGCACCATGGGTAGATACCTCTGATATCTATTTGCGTGCAGATATTCAAGCGTTAGCTGATGCCGGAGTGATTAGTGCACCTATTAATACATTCCCATTAATGTGGTCTGGTATTGGGACTGATTTGGCCCAAACTGAACCTGCTTTGTTAACGCCTGATTTAGTGGATGCTTTTGCTCGAGTCAATTTTTACTACCAAAATGCTGTTGGTAATCGTGGTAACACCAGTATAAAAGTGGCTGCCGCATCTGATGAGGCGCGTTTTCAGCATTTTGGGTCCGGTTATCGTGAAAAAGGCCAACTACAAGGCTCACATGAATATACTGGTGAGCGATTTTCTTATAAGATTTCTGCATCGGCAAATTATAACCCTACGGACGACGAAGAAATCCGCTTAGATGATTCTTATATTGCGATGGTTCTTGGAAACTGGATCATCACTGCTGGCAGTGTTGGCCAATGGTGGGGGCCTGGATTTGATTCTTCACTCCATAAATCAAACAATGCCCGCCCTATGCCTTCTTTAATTATCAGTCGTAATAATTCGCAAGCATTTGAAACGCCTTGGCTGTCATGGTTTGGTGATTGGAATTTAACTGCTGGTGTGAGTATGACTGAGAAAGATCGTTATGCTCCTAATGCTCTACTTTGGAGCCTTCGCGGTGCAATAAAACCATTCAAGCAATTAGAGGTTGGATTATCTTGGACGACTCAGTTTTGCGGTGACGGTCAAGAGTGTAGCTTTAATAGTGCTGTTAAATCTATTACTGGACAAAGAGATTGCCGAATAGATACTGAGTTATATGAAGGTTGTTCGAATTATGGTAATCAAATGGCAGGCTTTGATGCTCGTTATGCTGATGAGTGGTTCAATATTCCCGTAGGACTTTATTTTGAAAGAACTTGTGAAGATTCAACTGGCCAACCATGGGACATCGCCGATTGTGCCAAAATGGTTGGTATTGACACAAAGGTTAACTTTAATAGCCAGCAGTACAAATTGTTCTTGGAATATACAAATACTTTGGTGTATTGCTTTGAAAACGAAACGGACGCAAATTCGAACTGTTTTTACGAACATTCAACTTACCTAAGTGGTTCACGTTATTATGGTCGTGCGTTTGGCAGCACCTACGACAGTGATGCCAATGTTTATGCATTAGGCTTAATTGGTCAGTTCGATAATAGCCATGGTTTTACTACGATACTACGATATGCTCAGCTTAATAAAGACGGTGAAAATTTTGATAGTATATGGGCTCCACAGCCATTAAAAGAAGATATCATGATGCTGGAATTGTCGTATCGTTTGCCGATGTTTAATGGCATGTGGACCTTAGGTGGCAGTGTGGCTAATTCAGAGTTCGAAGTACAAGATGATGACACTCAAGGTACTGTGTTTTCGACTTACGAATATAAGTTTTAAGCGCTATGGTTGATTAACCCGAGTTGAGGTTGATGATATAAGGGAGCCAAATGGCTCCCTTTTTTATGTGTAAATTTAGGCGTTATTTATCCGACTAGCGCTGTTGGCATAAACCACAGAAAACCGTGGTACGTTGGCCAAGTTTTATCTCACTTAATAAATTGCCACAGGCTGTACAGGTTTCGCCACCACGACCATAAACATGCAGTTTTTGCGCAAAATATCCTGGCTTACCATCGGCATTAGTAAAATCTTTTAATGTTGTCCCACCTTGTTCAATGGCGTGAGCCAAAATTTGCTTAACCTCGCTGACTAGAATCGTTAACCGTTCTAAATCAATGCTTCCTGCCGCGGCTTCGGGGTGGATCCCGGCAGCAAATAAAGCTTCGTTGGCGTAAATATTACCGGCTCCAACCACGATGTGATTATCCATTAAGCACAGTTTAATCGCCTTTTTCTTGCCCGCAAGTGCTGCTTGCAATTGCAATGGCGTAAAATGAGGGCTTAGTGGCTCTGGGCCAAGCTTTGATAGCAGTGGATGGGCTTCTTCTGGTAACTCATACCATAACCAAGCACCAAAGCGACGTGGATCGTTAAAACGTAACATGCGCCCATTTTCGAGTACTAAATCAATATGGTCATGTTTTTCGATTGGGGTATTGCGCGGTAAAATACGTAAGCTGCCTGACATGCCTAAATGCACGATTGTCATTCCTGCATCGGTATCAATGAGTAAGTATTTAGCTCGTCTGCGGACATTGGTAATACGCTGACCAACAATGTTTTGAGCTATAGCCGGTACAGGCCAACGAAGTGAGGCATTGCGCACAATCAATTCACTTACCGTTTGCTCAATAAGATATGGACTGATCCCTAGACGGGTCACTTCAACTTCTGGTAATTCGGGCATAATGACTCATTATTTTGATTGAGGAGGTATGGCTAATATAGGTTGTAACCCAGCTCGTAAACTCGGCGGTACTAGATACCAATTTTGACTAGATGAATGCAACAAACCTTCATTTGGGAAATAGCGCCATAATTGTGTCGTTTGCATATTATCGATGGCAATAGACAGAGTTTGCTCTTTAAGGCTATGTTCAGGCTGATTTTTTAATGGTGATACACTAATATTTTTCCATGATAAAGCCCATTGCTGACAATTGAGTACCTGCGAATGACACTGCCATTGGCCGTCTTGTTGGCTTAACCAAATACCATCTAATTGTAATTGTTTCAACGGCAGCTGCGGATCAAATAAAGGCACTGTATCATCTGGGACATCGGCGGTTTTATCATTGATAAAAGACAATACCGCAATCATAAATACACTGGCACCAATAATAATATAGTTCCAACTTTTACGTGACAGAGCCATAAATCACCTTAATGTGGATAAAAACTATCTCAAACTGGTAATGTAACGCGCAAGTTTGAAGTGGCAAATCATGGCATAAGTGTACCATTGACGATAGCAAAAACAATTAGCCGCCAGTGGCATTCATAAAGCGTAGTATTTGTGGAGCAGCGTTGAGGTTAAAGTGGTGAGATTGCGGCTTGTACTGCATTCCATCGGTAATGGCTTGTTTAAGATGTTCAATGTCGGCGGGGAATTGTCGCACAATTGATTTTAAATCAATGGCATTCTCATTACCTAAGCACAACAGTAATTGCCCTTCAACGGTTACTCTTACGCGATTACATTCATGACAAAAGTCATTGCTGTGTGGCGATATAAATCCGATACGAATCGTGCTGTCGGCCATCTTTACATATCGAGAGGGGCCACCTGTGCGTTTAGATGAAGCGATTAAGGGATAGCGCGTTTCAATAATGTTTCGGACTTCGTCACTTGAGCAATGACGGTGACGATGACGATCATCCATGAGTCCAATTGGCATTTCTTCAATAAAAGCAATATCGAGTTGACGTTGGCGGCAGAACTCAACTAAATCTAATACTTCATGATCGTTTCGTCCACGTAGAATGACCGCATTAATTTTGATGTTACGAAAGCCAGCCGCTATTGCGGCATCAATGCCAGCGATGACACGCTCTAGTTTTCCGTTACGCGTTAGCTGCGCAAACACATCGGGGTTTAAGGTATCAAGGCTGATATTCAATCGGCTAAGGCCATTATCAAACAGTGGCTGCGCTAGCTTAGATAATCGAGACCCATTAGTGGTCATTGAGAGTTCTTCCAATTGAGGCAGTTTTCTCAATAATTTGACCAGTTTGTCACAGTCGGATCGCACTAGTGGCTCGCCACCGGTGAGGCGTATTTTTTTTACCCCAAGCTCAGTAAAAGCTTGGGCTATCCACGACAACTCTTCCAAACTAAGTACATGTGACTTAGGTAAAAAAGTCGGATCTTCGCTCATACAATACACACAGCGAAAATCGCAACGATCGGTTACCGATAAGCGTAAATAATCTACTTTTCGCTGAAAGCTGTCGATAAGTTGGCTCATATCAGCACTTACAGTAAATCAGCAAAGGGTTGAATAAACACCGACTCGCCAGCAGGTATGGTGGCAGTATCATCACCAATGACAATTAAACAATTAGCGCTGACCATTGAACTGAGCATGCCAGACCCTTGCGCACCAGTGGTGCTTACCTTGATTCGGCCATCTGAGCCAATAGTATAAATACCGCGTAAAAACTCAGTACGCCCCGTTTTACTGCGTAATGCATGCAGGGCAATGGCAGGAATAAATTGTGGTTGCCAGTGAAGTTCGCCAGCTAATTTACGGATAGCAGGTTGCACAAACTGTAAAAATGCCACCATAACCGCCACAGGGTTACCCGGTAAGCCAAAAAATAGGCTGCGATCAATATTCCCTACCGCGAGAGGGCGACCAGGTCGCATGTTAATTCGCCAAAATTGAGTGTTGCCCACATTGGCGAGTGCCGTTTTAATGTAATCGGCATTACCCACAGATACGCCGCCAGAGCTGATGACGATATCTGCTTGCTCTGCCGCACTGCGTAACGTCGCGGTGAGTATGTGTTCATTATCTTCAATAATGCCTAAATCGATAACCTGACAACCGAGCTTTTTGGCCATCGATAATACGGTATAGCGATTTGAGTCATAGATGCAGTTTTGTTTGAGTATTTGCCCTGGTTGGCTGACTTCATCGCCAGTTGAAAATACCGCGACGGTAGGGCGTTTAACTAAAGGTAGTCGATCAAATCCAAGTGATGCTAGTAGGCCTAGTTCAGCGGCACCTAAGCGTTTTCCTGCCGCTAAAGCGACGTCACCGCTAGCAATATCTTCACCCGCCAGACGTACATGCTGA
>NZ_PJAP01000304.1:0-7247 GCF_002836795.1 Shewanella sp. 11B5
AATATCCTCATCTTAGATGTGTGTTTTCACTATGATCTGGTTCTAATTTTTCGCTATAATGAGCACCGCCTCAAACTATGATTTTAGCGTTTCACCATTTATGGTCGCTAAAGTATTGAAATATAAAAATTCCAACACCCTCTGGGAGATAAGTGGATGAGCAATGCGCCAGTCGATACCGGACGTCGCAGATTCCTGACAGCCGCAACCGCCGTAGTAGGTGGTGCTGGTGCCGTCGCTGTAGCGGTTCCTTTCATCAAGTCATGGAATCCGAGCGCCAAGGCGAAAGCTGCAGGTGCGCCGGTCGAAGTAAATATTAGTAAAGTAGAACCAGGTCAGTTAATTCGTGTCGAATGGCGCGGAAAACCGGTTTGGGTCGTTCGTCGTACAGAAGCTGTGCTAAATAATCTTAAAACATTAGACAGCAAATTACGCGATCCTGCTTCAGAAGAAATGCAGCAACCAGAATATGCAACTAACCCTGCGCGTTCTATTAAGCCTGAATTTTTTATTGCAGTCGGTATCTGTACTCACTTAGGTTGTTCACCAACTTATCTGCCTGATTCATTCGGTGAGCAGGTTGAAGGTGTAACTTCTGGTTTCTTCTGTCCTTGTCATGGTTCTAAATTTGACATGGCTGGTCGTGTATTCCAGGGTGTTCCAGCACCACTAAACTTAGTGATCCCACCGCACAAATATGTCGATGATGCCAACGTTATCATCGGTGTAGATACAGGAGCGGCGTAATGGTTAAGAATATTATTGATTGGATTGATGCTCGCATCCCAATGACGGCTACATACAACCGTCATGTTGGACAGTATGCGACACCAAAGAATTTTAACTTTTGGTATTTCTTTGGTTCATTAGCGCTATTAGTTTTAGTTAACCAATTACTAACTGGTATTTGGTTAACCATGAATTATGTACCAACAGCAGAAGGCGCGTTCGCTTCTGTTGAGTACATCATGCGTGATGTTGATTACGGTTGGTTGCTACGTTACATGCACTCTACAGGTGCATCGGCATTTTTCTTTGTCATCTATATGCACATGTTCCGTGGGTTAATTTACGGTTCTTATCAAAAACCAAGAGAGCTATTATGGCTGTTTGGTATGTTGATATTCCTTGTGCTGATGGCTGAAGCATTTATGGGTTACTTACTACCTTGGGGACAAATGTCTTACTGGGGTGCGCAGGTGATTATCTCTTTGTTTGGTGCCATTCCTGTTATTGGTGATGACCTAACATTGTGGATCCGTGGTGATTACGTTATTTCAGGTGCAACACTAAACCGTTTCTTCGCATTGCACGTTATTGCGCTACCACTTGTATTGGTTGTATTGGTGTTCTTACACCTAATCGCCTTACATGAAGTGGGCTCGAATAACCCTGATGGTGTTGAAATTAAAAAGAACAAAGATGAGAACGGATGGCCTATTGATGGTATTCCATTCCACCCTTACTACACTGTAAAAGATATTATGGGTGTCGCTGGGTTCTTAATCGTGTTCTGTTATGTGTTGTTCTTCATGCCTGAAGGCGGTGGATATTTCCTTGAAAAGCCAAACTTTGAAGCGGCTAACCCAATGAAAACTCCTGAACACATAGCACCAGTTTGGTACTTCACACCTTTTTATGCCATTTTACGTGCTATCCCTGATAAATTAGTGGGCGTTATTGGTATGGGTCTGTCAATTGCAGTGTTATTCCTACTGCCTTGGCTTGATCGTTGTAAAGTGAAGTCTATTCGCTATCGCAGCATGATCCACAAGATCAACATTGCACAATTTACTGTGTCGTTCATTATTTTAGGATATTTAGGTGTAGTTCCTGCAACGCCTGAGCTAACTATTGCGGCACGTGTATTCACTTTCACTTACTTTGCTTTCTTCGTAGCCTTATGGGTTTACAGTAAGAATGAGAAAACAAAAGAAGTCCCAACGAGGGTGACACACTAATGAAAAAGTTATTAATTGCATTAGTTACATTGCTGCCATCTCTCGCAATGGCAGCAAGTGGACATAGTGTTCACTTAGAAAGTGCTAACGTTGACTTGCATGATAAAGCGTCATTAGAGCGTGGTTTGGATTCATTCCAACACTATTGCTCTGGTTGTCACAGCACTCAATACCAACGCTACGAGCGTGTTGCAACTGATTTAGGCATCTCTAACGATGATATGCGTAACAAGTACATGTTCACTGGTGCAAAAATCGGTGATTTAATGGAAAACGCTATTCCTACTCCAGATGCCGCTAAATGGTTTGGTGCTGCGCCTCCTGATTTAACGTTGGTTGCTCGTGTTCGTGGTGCTGATTGGGTATTTTCATACCTAAAAGGTTTCTACGCAGATGAGACTCGTCCATTTGGTGTGAACAACACAGTGTTCCCATCAGTGGGTATGCCACATGTTTTACAAGACTTACAAGGTCTTGCTACTGTTACGAAAGATGAAGCTGGTAATGCATCTCTTGTAAAAGATAAAGATGGTAATCTTGTTACCACAGGTGGCAAATTGACGGCAGAAGAATACGACCAAGTCGTTCGTGATATCACGGGTTTCTTAGTTTATTCAGCTGAACCAGTTCAGTTAGAGCGTGAAGCTTTAGGTTGGTGGGTACTTGGATTCTTGTTTATTTTCTTCATCATTGCTTATTTGTTGAAGAAAGAATACTGGAAAGATGTGCACTAGCCATCAATAACGGTTAATATACATTATCCGCATTTTGTAAACGGGGGGCTTAGCCCCTCGTTTGTTTTGTTTTTTCTAGATTCTGGAGGGTATCAATGGCTGTTGCTGCCAACAAGCGCTCTATCATGACACTTTTTTCTGGTGCCGATGATTTATATAGTCACCAAGTACGTATCGTATTGGCTGAAAAAGGGGTTACCGTTGATGTTTTACAGGTAGACCCAAGTGAAATGCCTGAAGATTTACTTGAAGTAAATCCATACAACTCTGTACCGACTTTAGTTGATCGTGAACTAGTGTTGTACGAATCACGCATTATTATGGAATATTTGGATGAGCGTTTTCCACATCCTCCATTAATGCCTGTATATCCGGTATCTCGCGGCCAAAGCCGTTTAATGATGCACAGAATCGACACCGATTGGTATGCGCTTGTAGAGCGTATCCGTAAAGGTGAAAAGGCTGATGCAGCGCGTAAAGAGTTAATGGAAAGCTTAATTGCTTTAGCGCCAGTATTTGCTGAAATGCCATACTTCATGAGCGAAGAGTTTGGTTTATCTGATTGTTACTTAGGCCCATTATTGTGGCGTCTACCAGTATTAGGCATTCACTTAGACCCACGTACATCGAAAGATATCAGTGCTTACATGACACGTATTTTTGAACGTGAATCATTTAAGGCATCGTTAACTGAGGCTGAGCGCGAAATGCGCATGGGCATGTAATGAAACCAATAACAGCTAATCGTCCATATTTGTTGCGTGCTTACTATGAGTGGTTGATGGATAACCATTTGACGCCACACGTAGTCGTGGATGCATTTGTTAACGGTACGCAGGTTCCGCAGCAATTTGTCAAAGACGGTCAAATAGTCTTGAATATTGCAACCGGAGCGGTGGCTAATCTTCACATGTCTAATGATGCTGTAGAGTTTAATGCACGTTTTGGTGGTGTACCACAAAATGTGTTTTTGCCTATGGCATCGATCGTGGCCATTTACGCTCGTGAAAACGGTGCTGGCACGGTGTTTGATATGGAAGATGCATATATGATCGAAGGTGAACATGATGAGTTATCATCTGTACCGCCATCAATGAAATCTGTTGATGACACTTCGACATTGCCACCATCGTCTAAATCGACAAAGCCTGATGATAAACTAAGCGTAAAAACCATTTAACTGTGGTGAAATAGCGGTTAGTTAACATTACATAAAACCAGTCGCAAGGCTGGTTTTTTTTAAGCTAAAATTGATGTGCTACAAACATTTATAGCGCAACTGGAACCCATAATGTTGTTGATGATTGATAATTATGATTCTTTTACGTTTAACTTAGTTCAGTACTTCCAAGCTCTGGGGCAAGAGATACTGGTTAAACGTAATGATGAAATCAGCATTGAACAAATTGAAGCTTTAGCACCTACACATTTGATTATTTCTCCTGGTCCATGCACTCCTAATGAAGCGGGTATTTCACTTGCAGCTATTAAACATTTTGCCGGTAAAATTCCTATTCTTGGTGTGTGTTTAGGACATCAAGCTATCGCACAAGTGTTTGGTGTTGATGTTGTGCGTGCCAAACGTGTTATGCACGGTAAAACCAGCTTGATTGAACATAATCAACAGGGATTATTCCGTCAATTAGCATTACCTCTGCAGGTTACTCGTTATCATTCATTGTTGATTAACCATGTACCTCATGGCTTTAGTCTGGATGCGTGGTTTGATGACCCAATTTATGGCCGTGAAATTATGGCGATGAGCCATGACGCGTTACGTATTTACAGCGTCCAGTTTCATCCTGAATCTATTTTGACTCAGCAAGGCCATGAACTTTTGGATAACTTTTTGTATTTATAAAGCGTTTTCGAATTTATATCTTCGGGTTCATTATCACGTATTCTGTTACAACTTCTGCAACTAATCTGGCTAAATTCTCGCGTCTATTTGTGCTATAAATAGCGCTTAAAATAATAAAAGGGATAACCATGACAAGCTTTATGCGAAACTTTGCGGTGAGCGCACTTTCTTTGGCAATGATAAGTGGTTGTGCTGCCACGGCCAAACATGACGATACAATGGTTATCGCAGCGCCGAGTGCAACAACGTTGACCGTGCCATTAGCACAGCCTCCAAAAGCCCAGCAACCGTTGACACTTAATCAAATTATGGCCAATCCAGATTGGATGGGAATATTTGCTCAAGGAGCTTATTGGAGCGATGACAGTCAATCGGTATATTTCAGTCGCCAAGCACATCAATCTCCGGTCCGTGATTTTTATCAACAAGCTATTGGACAGTCCGAGGCAAACAAGCTTGCACTTAATCAGTTGCACCTTGCCGATCAACGTAATGGTGTCTTCGATCAGGCCAAGACTCAAAAAGCCTATATTTATCAAGGTAACGTATTTGTAAAAGATTTATCAAACGGTGAAATAAAGCAATTTACCCGTCAAAACGATGCAATTAATGGCGTACGTTTTTTAAATGGTGGCGACCTTGCATTCTGGCAAGGTAATAATATTTTCCGAGTGCACCAGTCTAGCGGCCTAGTAGAACAAATTGCCGCAATCCAAATGGAAAACGAACCTAAAACGACGCAACAGCCAAGCAGCTTTATTGCTAAGCAACAGCATAGACTTATTCAATATGTTGCCATGGAACATGACAACAGTGTCACACGTGATGAATACCGAGATTCATTGGCTAAAGCCGATCCTACTTTTTCAGCTAAACCTTGGTATTTAGGAGATGCTGAAGTGGTTTCAGAAATGAGCCTGTCGCCTGATGGACGTTATGTGATATTGGCCTTAACGGACAAAAATTATGATTGGCGTGCAGAACACGACATTATGCCGAATTATTTGGGCCAAGAAGGTTATGTCGATCCTGTGCCAGCACGTTCACGTGTTGCAGAAGACGCTTTTCCAGGTCAACGTTTAGTGCTACTCGACCTTATTGAACACAATAAAAAAGACATTACCATCGAAGGTCTAACTGGTTTTGATCAAGACGTATTGGCGAGTGTCAAAACTGAAAATGCTAAGGCCCAAGGCAAAAGCTATAAAAGTGAAAATGCTCCGCGTTTAGTCCAGTTAATGCAAGATTGGGAGTGGAGCCAAAGCGCAATTCAGTGGCATGAGTCTGATGATAAATTATTAGTGATGCTGGAAGCAGTTGACAACAAAGATCGCTGGATCGCCAGTGTCGATCTTCAAAAAGGCAAACTAACAACCGAACATCGGTTACATGACGATGCTTGGGTAAACTATAATTTTAATCAATTTGGCTGGATAAACGGTACCAATAGCATGTACTACTTATCTGAAGAGTCTGGTTTTTCTCAGCTCTATACTAAAACGGCAGCTGGCAAAGTAGTCGCTCTTACCAATGGCAAATTTGTGGTTGATAATGTGACGTTATCACCCGACGCAAAACACCTTTATTATCGTGCTAATAAAGACCATCCAGGTAGCTACAATGTTTACCGTGTTGAGATTGCCACAGGTAAAACAGAGCAACTGACTCAGTGGCTGGGCACATTAGATTACACTTTGAGCCCTGAAGGGCAATCATTGTTACTAACGGCTTCATCTGCTGTTCACCCTGATGAACTGTACATTCAACCTATTGGCGGAAAAATGAGCCAATTAACGCATTATACTAGCCCTGAATTTACACTATATCCTTGGCAAACACCGCAGATAGTGACGGTTCCTTCAAGCCATGGGGCGGGAAACATTTATGCGCGGGTTTATTTGCCTCAAGGTTATGATGCTACCCAAGCAGACAAATATCCTGCTGTAGTGTTTAACCATGGTGCTGGATATTTACAAAATGCTCATTATGGTTTCTCGGGGTATTTTCGTGAGTTCATGTTCCATAACCTCCTAACCCAACAAGGTTATGTAGTGATGGACATGGATTACCGTGGTTCAAAAGGTTATGGCCGTGATTGGCGAACCGCTGTGTATCGCAACATGGGGCATCCTGAAGTTGAAGATTTAAAAGATGGTGTAGCATGGATGGCAAGTAATGCTAACGTGGATGCACAGCGTGTGGGCACTTATGGTGGTTCGTACGGTGGTTTCCTTACCTTTATGGCGTTATTCAATGAGCCTGAGTTGTTCCAAGCAGGAGCCGCATTGCGCCCTGTAGCTGATTGGGCACATTATAATGCACCTTATACCTCTAATATTTTAAATACGCCTGACGTCGATCCTATCGCTTATGAGCGTAGCTCACCAATAGAGCATGCTCAGGGGTTACAGAAACCACTATTGATCATGAGTGGTGTGTTAGATGACAATGTTTTTTTCCAAGACAGTGTGCGCATGGTGCAACGGCTTATTGAATTAGAAAAGCCGATGTTTGAAACCGCAATCTATCCTGTCGAACCGCATGGATTTAAGCAACCTTCAAGTTGGTTAGATCAGTATCGTCGTATTTATAAACTGTTTGAACAAGAATTGAAGTAATCGGCTCTGAGTTCAAAAAAACAAATAAATATCTATTAAGGCTTCCTTTGAGAAGCCTTAATTTTTATGATTA
>NZ_PJAP01000305.1:0-7211 GCF_002836795.1 Shewanella sp. 11B5
ATGCGATATTAACTTCTTAGCAATTGCTGTTGAATAAACGTCCACTGTTCATCAAAGTGTTGTGTTGGCTTTTGTTTAAACTCACTGCGGACAAACTGTGAAATACGTCCTTCTGCAAAGGCTAACAGCAAGTTGGCGAGAATGGCTTCATCGATATTAAAGCCTACTCCTTCACGCAAAGTTTTTTCACGTAGAATTTGTTTGATGTGTGTTTCTATTTTGGCAAATAGCACGTCGATCCTACTGCGTAGACGTTCATTTTCACCTAGCAGAGCATCACCATTAAGTACCCTTGAAATACCTGGATTACGTTCAGAAAATACTAATAGCAGGTGTAGTACCAACTGGCAGCGGGTCATGGTGTCTTTTTCTTCGTCCATGATGATGTTTAAGCGTGATAAAATCGCATCTTCAATAAATTCGATTAAGCCTTCAAACATCCGCGCTTTACTGGGGAAGTGCCTATACAGTGCGGCTTCTGACACGCCAACTTCGGCGGCGAGCTTTGCTGTTGTTATACGTTGACCTGGGCTGGTTTCGAGCATTTGCGCCAAGCATTGTAAAATATGCTCACGACGATTTATTTTAGGGCTTTCAGCCATTATCTGTTCCTTGGCTCAGTGACTACTTGAAAAGGTTATTTGGTGCCTGAATGACCAAAGCCGCCTTCTCCACGATCTGAGCTATTAAACTCATCCACTACGGCAAATGTTGCCTGTATAACGGGTACAAACATCAATTGTGCTAATCGATCGCCTATTTCGAGTGTGAATGGTTTATCACTTCTGTTCCAACATGACACCATTAACTGTCCTTGGTAATCGGAGTCAATTAAGCCCACTAAATTACCCAAAACAATGCCATGTTTATGACCCATGCCTGAGCGCGGTAAAATCACCGCTGCAAGGCTTGGGTCTGCCACATGAATGGCGATACCTGTTGGAATTAATACGGTTTGACTTGGCTCAATGACCATCGCGGTGTCGATCATTGCACGTAAATCCATGCCTGCGCTACCGGGTGTCGCATAAGCTGGCAAAGGAAATTCATTGCCGATGCGTGAGTCGATAATTTTTAGTTCAATGGGTGTTTTCATGATTTTTTTAATTGTTGTTCTATCAATGTAAGTAATTGGCGCGCCAGTGTCAGTTTGTCTGTGGCGGGCAGTTGTTGGCTGCCGTCTTGCCAAAATACCTGTAGTGCATTGCTATCGGCATTAAAGCCTAAGCCTTGAATAGAGACATCATTGGCGGCAATCATATCAAGCTTTTTGCGTTGCAGTTTGCCTCGGGCGTATTGCTCTACATCGTTGGTTTCTGCTGCAAAACCTACTGTGAATGGACGAGTCGCGTGCTGAGCTACCGTGGCTAAGATATCAGGATTCCGCACTAGCGCAAGTTGCATTTGTTCAGCCGATTTTTTGATTTTTTGATCCGCGACATCAGCTATTCGATAATCGGCTACTGCGGCGCAGCCAATAAAAATATTATGTTGTTCAACCTGTCCCATCACTGCATCAAGCATTTGTTGTGCTGAGCTCACATCAATACGTGTGACACCTGCTGGTGTGGCTAGATTAACCGGACCTGAGATTAATGTGACGGTTGCGCCCATTTCTGCGGCTGCTTGGGCTAAAGAGAAACCCATTTTTCCTGAGCTGTGATTAGATATATAGCGAACGGGGTCAATTGCTTCACGCGTTGGCCCTGCAGTAATGAGCAGCTGATGGCCTTGTAATATTTTAGGGCCAAAAAATTGTATCAGTTGTTCTGCCATAACGACGGGTTCTTGCATTCTGCCAGGGCCGACTTCACCGCATGCTTGATTACCTGAGGCGGGTTGCCAAATGGTAAAACCTTTACGGGCTAAATTAGCCATGTTTTCTTGGGTAGCGATATTTTGGTACATTTGCTGGTTCATTGCAGGGCAGACAATGACGGGAGCACTGGTCGCTAAACAGGTTGTTGTTAATAAGTCATCTGCCATGCCGGCATTAATACGTGCAATTAAATTTGCCGTAGCAGGTGCAAGCAATACAACATCAGCCCAACGAGCAAGTTCGATATGACCCATAGCAGCCTCTGCTGCGGGATCGAGCAAATCAGAGGCTACAGGATGGCCTGAAAGCGCTTGTATGGTTAATGGAGTGATAAACTCCATTGCGCTCTGAGTCATGATGACACGCACGTCTGCGCCACGCTCTTTTAATCGACGGATTAAGTCCGCACTTTTATATGCGGCAATACCGCCACCAATTCCGAGTAATACTTTTTTATTTGTCAGCATGATGCACATTATCCGACTCAAACCTAATTGCGGCTAACAATATCACAAACCTATGACAATTTGCGCAGATCCAATCTCAAAAATATCGACCATACTGTGTAATACCAATCCTATTAAATATGCGATCTTTCAGCGGGAGTTCAAAGTGCTGTAGGCAAGGCAGATGATTGAAGCGAATAGTGATTCTATTTTGAAAACATCTAACGAAGCATAAAGTACTTTGAAACCCGCCAGAAAGGAGTCTCTCAGGTATTCCACTTCTGTGTTGCATCGATTTAAAAGGGAACAACCATTTCTACATCAATGCGCCTTGAATTAAAAAACCTGAGAGACTCTGAACTGATCAGATATTTCATGAGATTGGTATAAGCAATTCGAACTCTATTTTTGAAAAAGACAACAATTTGTCATTGGTGCTGTGCTTGCTGATTCGGTGTTGTTCTTATTATTAAGAGTCGACTTAATGCGTTTAATGACATCGCCACATTGAATATAAGGGACATTCATGGGAATTAAAGATTGGCCACAAGGAGAAGGGCCGCGAGAAAAGTTATTGCTCAAAGGTGCAGGACATCTTTCGGATGCAGAATTGCTCGCGGTGATATTACGTAATGGTCTGGCAGGGCAAAATGCAGTGGATTTAGCCCGAAACATGATTAATCAGTTTGGTGGTTTGCGCAGTTTACTGAGTGCCTCTAAAAGCCAAGTATGTAAATTAGCCGGTGTTGGGCCGGTAAAATACGCTCAATTACAGGCTGCTGCGGAAATTTCTAAGCGAATTGCCCATGAAAATCTACAAAGAGGGCAAATTTTGACAAATCCTGATTTAACTCGAGACTATTTAATGAGACAATTGGCAGACCGATCCTATGAAGTGTTCGCCTTACTATTGTTGGATACCCAACATAGAGTCATTCAATTTGTAGAATTATTTCGTGGCACTATCGATTCTGCTTCTGTTTATCCTCGCGAGGTTGTAAGCCTTGTTTTGGAGAAAAAAGCGGCAGCGGTAATTGTGTGTCACAATCACCCGTCTGGCATTGCAGAGCCAAGTCAGGCTGATCGGCGAATAACTGAGCGAATAAAAAATGCATTGGCAACCATCGATGTTTCTTTGTTAGATCATATGGTTGTAGGTGATCAGGAGATAGTCTCCTTTGCCGAGCGTGGGTGGATTGTATAAACACTGCTTGATCTTCTATGGTCAATCGTGTATAAAATGCGCCCTCTTTGTGCCTCGGGCGACGGCCATACGAGGCACATTAATGCTCGAGCGTTAAAAATTTGTTTTGGAGAAGATTGACATGTCAAGAGTATGCCAAGTAACTGGCAAGAAGCCAATGGTTGGTAACAACCGTTCGCACGCAAAAAATTCGACTCGTCGTCGTTTTTTACCTAACCTACAAAACCACCGTTTTTGGTTAGAAGAAGAAAAGCGTTTCGTGCAATTACGTGTATCTACTAAAGGTATCCGTATTATCGACAAGAAAGGTATTGAAGTGATTGTTAAAGAACTTCGTGCCCGTGGCGAGAAGGTATAATAGAAAATGGCTAAATCTAAAGGTAATCGTGAGAAGATCAAATTAGTATCTAGTGCTAAAACTGGTCACTTCTACACTACTGAAAAGAACAAGCGTAACATGCCTGAAAAAATGGAAATCAAGAAATTTGATCCAGTCATTCGTCAGCACGTTATGTACAAAGAAGCTAAAATCAAGTAATTGATTTTTGATTCTTAAAAAAGCCCCTTCATTGGGGCTTTTTTTATGCCTGTTTGAAAATAGTCTATACTGAATCGAACGATTAACGGATGAGTTATGACGTGTATTTAATTGCTCAATTTAGGTTATGCAGTAGCTGTTTACGTCATGAAGTACATCGCTAGTGTGATGATATTTTATTGAGGTCCCTACATTGTTATAGCGCAATTATGTTGAAATTTTGCTAAACAGATGTGATGCAAATATCATAATTAAATGCGTAAAGTATTATTAACAGCTAAAACAAGCTAACTTTTTGGCTGTAATGCTTTTTTCATAAAATATTGAGACACTGTGTTTTACTTAAAGTGAAATAAAATGCTTTAAAAGTGAATTAAAATGCAATACCATTCTTTTTTGATACAGCAAACTGTTATGTGGCATTTATTGTCATCGTCATTAATGAACATCAAACTTATACCGAGGTGAATTTGCCCGTGAGAACCACTGAATTAGTTGATGGATTTCGTCATTCTGCGCCCTATGTTAATGCTCATAGAGGTAAAACTTTTGTCGTTATGTTGGGTGGAGAAGCATTAGCGCACCCACAATTCCGCGGTATTTTAAATGATGTGGCTTTGTTGCACTCACTTGGGATTGAGGTGGTGTTAGTTTATGGAGCAAGACCACAGATTGATGCTGGTCTAAAAGCGGCTGGAATTGAACCGGCATATCACAATGGTATTCGTATTACCGATGATGAAACCCTGAAAATTATCAAGCAGGTTGCCGGTGCTACTCAATTTGATATTACTGCTAGGTTGTCGATGAGCTTAGGCAATACGCCGATGCAAAACGCGCAAATAAACTTGGTGAGTGGTAATTTTGTTATTGCACAACCATTAGGTGTAGATGACGGTGTCGATTTTTGTTTAAGTGGCAAGGTGCGCCGTATTGATGCGCAAGGCTTACGTCGTCAATTAGATAATAACGGTATTGTATTAATGGGGCCCATTGCCGCTTCTGTTACAGGTGAAAGCTTTAACCTGACAGCTGAAGAAGTTGCGACCCAAGTAGCGATAAAGCTAAAGGCCGATAAGATTATTGGTTTTAGCGATACTAACGGCCTTATCGGTAAAAATGGTGAAGTCATTGCCGAGTTGATGCCGGACGACATCGAAGAAATGCTTAAGACAATGGCTGTTGACGACCATACTTCAGTTGGGACTGTTGCTTTCTTAAAAGCCAGTATTGAAGCGTGCCGACGAGGTGTACCTCGTTGTCACTTAGTCAGTTATTTAGAAGACGGTGCATTGCTGCAAGAGTTATTCTCACGCGAAGGGATTGGTACCCAAATTGTTACCCAAAGCGCCGAACGTTTACGTAGAGCAACCATTAGCGATATAGGCGGTATTTTAAACCTTATTCGCCCATTGGAAGAACAAGGCATTTTGGTGCGTCGCTCACGCGAGCAATTGGAGATGGAAATTGAACAGTTTATGCTGGTTGAGCGCGACAACTTAGTGATTGGTTGTGCAGCTTTGTATCCGTTTGAAGAAGACAATGCGGGTGAGTTTGCGTGTTTAGTGGTTCATCCGGATTATCGCGATGCAGATCGTGGCAGCATTTTGCTTAATAACATTATCGGCCAAGCTCGCGTGCGGGGTTATTCACGTCTATTTGCGTTAACGACACGTAGTATCCATTGGTTTTTAGAGCATGGGTTTAATATTGTTGATGTTGAAGAGCTGCCGAATAAGAAAAAACAGCTGTATAACTATCAGCGTCGTTCAAAAATTCTTGCGTTAGATTTGTAGAAGTAACAAGACAGTTAATACATAAAAAAAGCCGGATGAGTATAAAATCATCCGGCTTTTTTGTGGGTGAAGCATCAGTGCTTTGAGTGACTTCATCTTCCCATTGTAGAGTTCATTATGCTGACGCTTTGGCTAAGGCGTTACGTCGTTGGCGTTGCAATGTCATGTCGCCAACAAAGATAACTAACGCGCCCCAAATAAATCCAAAGGTAATGCCTTTTTCGATATCAAACGGCTCATTAAACAGTTTTACCGCTAAGATGAACATGATGCTAGGGCCAATGTATTGGAAAAAACCTAAAATTGAAAAGGGAATTCTGACCGCAGAACCTGCAAAACACAGTAACGGGATTGTTGTGACAACACCGGCAGCGACTAACAGTAAATTGAGGTCGAGAGTGTTGGTCAGCATGCTCGTTGTCGAACTGTCTAAGGTGATGAATAGGTAACCCAGAGCGATAGGTAACAAGATTGCTGTTTCGACTAATAAACCTGATTTTGCATCAATATTGACTTTTTTTCGCAGTAAACCATAAAAACCAAAGCTGGCGGCCAGCGCTAATGATACTAGCGGAATAGAGCCAAAAGAGACCAACTGTACTAGTACTCCTATGCTGGCCAACGCCACCGCAACCCATTGTAATTTTCGCAAGCGCTCACCCAGAAATACCATTCCCAGTAACACGTTAAACAGCGGATTGATAAAATAGCCTAGGCTAGCATCGAGCATGTGGTCGTTGTTAACAGCCCAGATAAAAAGTAACCAGTTAGCGGCAATTAATACAGAAGTGATCAGTAATATTAGTAGTTGCTTAGGCTGTTTTAAAATAAGACGTAAACGACTAAACCCACCAATAAATTGCATCAAAATAACCATGAATATGAATGACCAAATGACACGGTGCATTAATATTTCGGTGGCAGGCACATGATGTAATAATTTGAAATAAAGCGGGGCAACACCCCAGATGGTGTAGGCGCAAATGGCGAGAAGCACCCCTTTACGGTATTCTAAATCAGGCATAGTGAGTCAACAGTGGGAAGATCTAAAAGAGAGGGCGATTGTAGGTCGCCCCCCTGCATGACACAAGTGATTAAGCGATTTCTTTTATCGCTCCAGTGTCAGCTTTATATTGCGCTAATGGAACTTAGCCCACCATATAAGTGCCAGTACCAAATGCGATATGAACTCCTTGCTCATTATGTAACTCCATCCGGCAAACGGATACACGATTACCAGAGCGGATAACGGTGCCAGTGCCTGTGAAGATTTCACCACGGCCTGGACGTAAAAAATCGACCCGCATATCGATAGTGCCTAAGGTGGTTAAACGTTGTTGTAGTTCTTCAAGGGTCCAATCTTCTCTACTGGCAACTAGCCCAGCAAATACCGTGAGTCCGCCGACAA
>NZ_PJAP01000272.1:0-12981 GCF_002836795.1 Shewanella sp. 11B5
TTTAAAGGGATAATTTAGGTCATCTAAAAACTGTCGATGAGGTTGTCCAGAGTGAATCACTAAACCCGAAAGATTTTCACGCTGACAAATTTCGCCTACTCGGCGATTTAATTCCGCCATGTGCGCATGATACAGATGTGCTAACTGATCCATTGACTATCCCTTTGCATGAGTTTTAACCCAATAAGTCTATCACAAACAGAAAAAGACCTCGCTAGATGATAAAAAATTAAACGGCCGTTTAAATTGGGTGTTGTAATTTATCTCATTTAGTCGCACACTGAGAATTAGCTGGTCAATAGATGGCCGAAACTGCTGTGATTCAAGCTTGATAACTGCACAGTAAATAAGATGTGGAAGTCGCTTTTAAGCAATAAGGAAGCAAGCAATGATCTACCAAAGCCCTACCATTCAGGTTGAGTTACTTGAAGATAATATTGCCAAACTGTGTTTTAACGCACAAGGTTCGGTAAATAAATTCGACAGAGAAACAATAGCCTCTCTAGATGCCGCCCTAGATAGCATCAAACAAAATACCAATATTAAAGCCTTGCTGCTGACATCAGCAAAAAGCACCTTTATTGTTGGCGCAGACATTACCGAATTCTTAACGCTATTTCAGCAAGACGATGCCACGTTGCTAGCTTGGGTTGAACAAGCCAACGCAGTATTCAATAAGCTAGAAGACTTGCCGTTTCCGACAGCATCAGCAATTAACGGTTTTGCGTTAGGCGGTGGTTGCGAAACCATTTTAGCGACTGATTTACGCGTTGCAGATACCAATGCTCGCATCGGTTTACCAGAAACCAAATTAGGTCTTATTCCTGGTTTTGGTGGCACAGTGCGTTTACCTCGAGTAATCGGTGCAGATAATGCACTTGAGTGGATCACCACCGCTAAAGACCAACGTCCAGAAGATGCGTTAAAAGTAGGCGCTATTGATGCCGTTGTCGCACCAGAAAACCTAGAAGCTGCTGCGATTCAAATGTTGCATGATGCCCTTAATGGTAGCCTTGATTGGCAAGCTCGTCGCACCAAAAAGCAATCACCATTACAGTTACCAAAACTTGAAGCCATGATGTCTTTTGCTACCGCAAAAGGAATGGTATTTTCTGTTGCAGGCAAGCATTATCCAGCGCCAATGGCCGCTGTGAATGTTGTTGAACAAGCTGCAGGTTTGGACCGTGATGGCGCATTAAAAATAGAAGCGCTGGCGTTCATTAAATTAGCTAAAACAGATGTAGCCCAAGCGCTAATTGGTATTTTCTTAAATGACCAGTTCGTTAAAGGTAAAGCAAAGAAAGCCGGTAAACTCGCTAAAGATGTTAACCAAGCAGCGGTATTGGGTGCAGGTATTATGGGCGGCGGTATTGCTTACCAAAGCGCCAGCAAAGGCACACCAATTGTGATGAAAGACATCGCTCAGCCAGCATTAGAGCTAGGCTTAAACGAAGCAGCTAAAATTCTGACAACACAAGTTGCTCGTGGTCGTTCTACGCCAGAGAAAATGGCTAAAGTATTAAACAACATCACGCCTTCACTAGATTACGCCGCTATCAAAAATAGCGATATCGTTGTAGAAGCGGTTGTTGAACATCCAAAAGTTAAGGCTACTGTACTAGCAGAAGTTGAAGGTTACGTATCAGAAGATGCCATTATTGCATCAAATACCTCGACTATCTCAATCAACTTACTGGCTAAAAGCCTTAAGAAACCTGAACGTTTCTGCGGTATGCACTTCTTTAACCCTGTGCACAAAATGCCATTAGTTGAAATTATCCGTGGTGAGCACAGCTCTGAAGAAACCATCGCAACGGTAGTGGCTTACGCCAGCAAAATGGGTAAAACCCCAATCGTAGTCAATGATTGCCCAGGCTTCTTTGTTAATCGCGTATTGTTCCCATACTTTGCAGGCTTCAGTGGTCTACTTGCTGAAGGTGCTGACTTTGCTGCCGTTGATAAAGTCATGGAAAAACAGTTCGGTTGGCCAATGGGCCCAGCTTACTTGCTTGATGTTGTTGGCCTAGACACGGGTCATCACGCTCAAGCAGTAATGGCTGAAGGCTTCCCAGATCGCATGGGTAAAAATGGCAAAGACGCTATCGACATTATGTTTGAAAACAAACGTCTAGGTCAGAAAAACACTAAAGGTTTCTATGCCTATTCTGTTGACCGTCGTGGTAAGCCGAAGAAAGACATTGATCCAACAAGCTATGAATTATTAAGCGCTGAGTTCGGTGAATTAAAGGCATTTGAGTCTGATGACATCATCGCTCGCTGTATGATCCCGATGATCATCGAAACGGTTCGTTGTTTAGAAGAAGGCATTATTGCATCACCTGCTGAAGGCGATATGGGTCTAGTTTACGGTATTGGTTTCCCTCCATTCCGTGGCGGTGTATTCCGTTACTTAGACACCATGGGCGTAGCAAACTTTGTTGCCCTAGCAGACAAATACGCACATCTTGGTGGCTTATATCAGATTACCGATGCAATGCGTGCACTTGCAGCCAACAATGGTAGTTACTACCAAGCCTAATTAGTGGGAAAGGAATTAAATCATGAAACAAGCTGTTATCGTAGACTGCATTCGCACCCCAATGGGCCGTTCTAAGGCTGGGGTATTTAGAAATGTACGTGCAGAAACATTGTCTGCAGAACTAATGAAAGCACTAATGGTGCGCAACCCACAATTAGACCCAAACGACATTGAAGATGTTATTTGGGGTTGTGTGCAGCAAACTCTAGAGCAAGGCTTTAACATTGCCCGTAATGCATCATTGTTAGCTGGTATTCCTAAAACGGCTGGCGCAGTAACGGTAAACCGTTTATGTGGTTCGTCAATGGACGCCCTTCATCAAGCGGCTCGCGCCATTATGACAGGCCAAGGTGATACCTTCATTATTGGTGGTGTTGAGCACATGGGTCATGTACCAATGAACCACGGTGTTGATTTTCACCCAGGCCTTGCCAACCGCGTAGCAAAAGCATCTGGCATGATGGGCTTAACCGCTGAAATGTTAGGTAAAATGCACGGTATCACTCGTGAGCAACAAGATGCGTTTGCTGTACGTTCTCACCAACGTGCCCATGCTGCAACTATCGAAGGTCGCTTTGCTAAAGAAATTTGGGGCATTGAAGGCCACGATGCCAACGGCGCACTAATTAAAGTGATGACCGACGAAGTCATTCGTCCAGAAACGACACTAGAGTCACTTGCGGGTTTACGCCCAGCATTCGACCCAGTTAACGGCACGGTGACTGCAGGTACATCATCTGCATTATCTGACGGTGCTTCTGCAATGTTAGTGATGGAAGAATCTAAAGCACGTGCTTTAGGCTTAACTATCCGAGCACGTATTCGTTCAATGGCTGTTGCCGGTTGTGATGCTGCAATTATGGGCTATGGTCCAGTACCTGCCACCAAAAAAGCATTAGCTCGCGCGGGCTTGTCGGTTGCCGATTTAGACCTTATCGAATTAAACGAAGCGTTTGCTGCACAGTCATTACCTTGTGTTAAAGATCTTGGCTTACAAGATGTTGTCGATGAAAAGATTAACCTTAACGGTGGCGCAATTGCATTGGGCCACCCACTAGGTTGTTCTGGCGCACGTATCTCGACAACACTGATCAACTTGATGGAAGAAAAAGATGCAACGCTTGGTCTTGCCACTATGTGTATCGGTTTAGGTCAAGGTATCGCAACTGTATTCGAACGCGTTTAATCGTTCTCATACCAAGCTGATACTTTTCAGTTGTATGAAGTGAGTTGTAAAAACGAGCCAAATTGGCTCGTTTTTTTTATTTTAAAATTCTTCTACTTTGGCTAATGTTCCACGTGAAACATGTTTTATGAAAATTAAATAATAATAATAAAACTCAATATAACTTTAAACCACGCAAACTTGGCAAGCTTTAATGACAAGAGTAACATTAGCGCTAATTCGATAGATAAACATAGACAGCATTTCATGAACGATATTTATACCCAGGCACAACACCAACTCGATGCACTTGGCCTTCGATGCCCAGAACCTGTGATGATGATTCGAAAAACAGTACGCAAAATGGCAGAAGGTGAAACCTTGTTAGTCATTGCAGATGATCCTGCCACAACCCGTGATATTCCGAGTTTTTGTGAATTTATGGATCACACGTTAATTGCCAGTGATACCAGCAAAACGCCATACCAATATTTACTCAAAAAAGGACTTTAACTAATGACCATCACATTGGAAGCTATCGCATATAAAACAGCGAAGCGCGGCATAATGAAGCCAGCCTTTTGTGCCAATGTGACCTTAGAACGAGGTGTCGAAAATGATATTTTTGGCAGACCAGGAAAACGTCAAGTTACTGTAATGTCAAAACAGCAGTGGCAAACAGTCTGCCAACAAATTAATGCCGATTTAGACTGGTTAACTCGAAGAGCGAATTTATTGATCAGTGGCTATGAATTTAGCGCTGCAGATGTTGGCAAAATAATCTCGATCGGCGCTGAACTTAAATTACAAATTACAGGCGAAACTGATCCGTGTAAAAAAATGGAAATGGCTCACACAGGACTGGAACAAGCATTAACACCAGACTGGCGTGGTGGTGTTACCTGCCGCGTAATTCAAGCTGGGTTAATACAACCAGATGACTCGGTAAACATAGATTAGTAAAACCGATAAATCATTTTCGTTTAAGCCTTTCATATTAAAATCTATCACTATAGTACTCGTTGTTTGTTAATAAATAACAAACAAACGTGTTAATGTCTGTCATTAATTGATACAGATTTGTTGTACACCTTATCGGTAATTTATGCGATAAAGGAACCATTCAAACCGACAAACGCAGTAAAGCCAAATACTCTTCAGGCCATCTAATCATGCCAAATGATATGAACTAAATGAGTATAGGCTTGATTAAATCCACTGAAAATAAAAACGACAACGGATAATCTACTCTATGTTGACTCAAAAACTCACCCCACTTTACACCGCAATAGCACTGACCCTTGGTATTTCTGGTTTTGCTTATGCCGAAGATGACAATGTAAAATGGCATGTAAATGCTCCTGAAAATGCGCCATTAAGTAAAATAGATATCAATGTTACCGAAGGAACATGGATGAACGTCAATGTATCGCCAGATGGTGAACACATTGTATTTGATTTATTAGGTGATATTTATCAAATACCGATAGCAGGAGGAGAAGCTAAACCACTGGCACAAGGTATCGCTTGGCAAATGCAGCCAGTATATAGCCCAGACGGTAAGTACATAGCTTTCACCTCTGATGAAGATGGTGGCGATAATATTTGGATAATGAATGCCGATGGTACCAATCCACATGCAATAACGACTGAAACGTTTCGTTTACTCAACAGCCCGGCCTGGAGTCCTGATTCACAATACCTAGTAGCACGTAAACATTTTACCGGCACCCGCAGCCTCGGAGCGGGTGAAGTGTGGATGTTTCACGTTGCTGGTGGCGAAGGCGTTAAACTAACAGAGCGCCCTAACGAACAAAAAGATTTGGGTGAACCAGCCTACTCGCCAGATGGACGCTATATCTACTTTAGCCAAGATGCGACCCCAGGCAAGACCTTTCATTACTCAAAAGATTCTGTGAAAGGCATTTATAAGATTAAGCGTTATGACACCCAAACAGGCGATATTGAAGTATTGATTGAGGGCACCGGTGGTGCAATTAGACCGACACCGAGTCCTGATGGCAAAACCCTTGCCTACATCAAACGCGATGGATTCCAGTCGACCTTATATACCCTAGACTTAAAGTCTGGTGAAGAAACCAAGCTGTATGACAAACTCGATCGTGACATGCAAGAAACATGGGCTATTCACGGTGTTTATCCAACAATGTCGTGGACTAAAGACAATAAGCACATCGTATTTTGGGCTAAAGGTAAAATCAATAAACTTGATGTCGACAGTAAACAAGTAACAGACATTCCTTTCAGTGTTAGCACTCAAAGAGATATTCAGCCATCGGTCCGTTTTACTCAAAACTTAGATAAAGATGAATTTGATGTAAAAATGCTGCGTATGGCACAAGTATCACCAGATGGCGAAAAAGTGGTATTTGAAGCCTTAGGTAAAATTTGGGTTCGTGATATTAAAGACGGAAAACATAAACGATTAACCCGTTTAGATGATGACATCAATGAGCTATTCCCACAGTGGTCACGTGACGGTAAAGACATCGTGTTTACTACATGGAATGATCAACAGCAAGGCACCGTCAGTGTTGTTAGCGCCAGAGGTGGTAAAGCCAAGGTGTTAACCAACGAGCCTGGCAAATATGTAGAGCCAACTTTCTCGCCTGATGGCGAATATATTGTTTATCGAAAAGCTCGCGGTGGATACATGACACCACGAACTTGGTCACAAGAACCGGGTTTATATAAAGTCGATATCAAAGGAAAGCAAAGCACTAAACTAACTGCCAGTGGCCATCAGCCACAATTCGGTGACGACTCAGACCGAGTTTACTTTATTGATTCAGGTGAGACACCAGAGTTTGCATCAATCGGCATGAACGGTTTTGAAAAGCGTACCCATTACACTAGCGACCATGCTACTGAGTTTCGTTTATCACCAAACGGTGAGCACTTGGCTTTTGCTGAGCGTTTTAGAGTGTACGTCACTCCTTTTGCTAAACACGGTGAAACCATTGCGATTGGGCCTAAAGCAACCAACTTACCCATTACTCAACTGAGTGCTCGTGCAGGTGAAAGCATTAGCTGGAACGGTAAAAATAACCAACTGTATTGGACATTGGGCCCTGATTTATATCAAGCCGATGTAGACACTCAATATGTAAAAGCAGAAACCAAGGTCGATCCTAAAATAACCTCTATTGGCTTTAAGGATAAAGCCGATGTTCCACGTGGAACAGTAGTGTTTACTGGCGGTAAAGTGATCACCATGGAAAATGATCAGGTGATAGATAATGGTGTTGTTATCGTTAAAGACAATAAAATTGTCACTGTCGGTGATGCCAACACGGTGATCCCAAAAAATGCCCAGATTATCGATATTAGTGGTAAAACCATTATGCCGGGCTTATTTGATGCTCACGCCCACGGCGGACAAGCGGATGATGAAATTATTCCACAACAAAACTGGGCTTTATATTCTGGGCTGTCACTTGGGGTAACGGCTATTCACGACCCATCGAATGACACTACCGAAATTTTTGCTGCTTCTGAACAACAAAAAGCAGGCAATATTGTTGGCCCTCGTATTTTCTCAACTGGGACTATTTTATATGGAGCCAACTTACCAGGCTATACCTCGCATGTAGATTCACTTGACGATGCAAAGTTCCACTTAGAGCGTCTTAAAAAAGTCGGTGCATTTAGTGTTAAGAGTTACAACCAACCACGCCGGGATCAACGCCAGCAAATTATTGCTGCTGCACGAGAGCTCGAAATGATGGTAGTACCTGAAGGTGGCAGTTTGCTGCAACACAATTTATCTATGATAGCGGATGGTCACACCACGGTAGAACATTCGTTGCCAGCAGCGTCTATATACAATGACATCAAACAATTCTGGAGCCAAACTGAAGTACACTACACACCGACCTTAGTTGTCGCTTATGGTGGTATTTCTGGCGAGCATTACTGGTATGACAAAACTGACGTTTGGGCTCACCCTCGTCTAAGCATGTATGTCCCACATGATATTCTTGATGCCCGTTCAATGCGCCGCACTACCGCGCCAGATGAACATTACAATCACTTTAATGTTGCCCGCGTAGCCAATGAGTTAAACAACATCGGCGTTAAACCTAATATTGGTGCTCATGGTCAACGAGAAGGATTAGCTGCACATTGGGAAATGTGGATGTTTGCTCAAGGCGGCATGAGTAATATGGAAGTTTTAAAAACCGCGACAATCAATCCGGCGACAACCTTTGGTATGGACCATCAACTAGGTTCTATTAAAGTGGGTAAATTGGCTGACTTAATAGTGATTGATGGCGATCCATTAGCCGATATCAGAACGACGGATAAAGTCACTTACACAATGGTTAATGGTAAGCTCTTTAATTCAGAAACCATGAATCAACTCAATGGTGATAAACATAAACGTAAGCCTTTTTTCTTTGAAAAAATCTAACGATTAAATTAATCCAATAAAAAGGGTGTTCCACGTGGAACACCCTTTTTTATACATTTAAATAAAATCAATACTGACCGTGACAATGACAATCTGTCGTATGATCGTTTACCATACCTACCGCTTGCATAAAGGCATAACAAATTGTTGGGCCAACAAAGTTAAAACCAAGCTTTTTTAACGCTTTAGACATAGCTTCAGATTCTGGTGTTTGTGCAGGAACTTGGCTGGATGAACTGAAGTTGTTTGCTCTCGGTTCACCACCAACAAATCCCCATAAAAACTTAGAGAAATCATCACCCTGCTCAACAAAAGCTAAATAAGCTTTAGCATTTCTGATGATCGAGTTAATTTTAAGACGATTGCGTACAATACCCGGTTCTAGCATTAACGCTTCCACTTTAGCTTGATCGTACTGTGCAATAATACTCGGCTCAAAATTAGCGAACAGTTGCTGGTAGTTTTGTTGCTTTTTAAGAATCGTAATCCAAGATAATCCAGCTTGTTGACCATCAAGACACAACTTAGCAAAAAGCTGTTTGGCATCAAACTCAGGACGTCCCCATACTGTATCGTGGTAATGTTGATATAAAGGGTCTTCACTTACCCAGCCACATCGGTTAACTTGCATGGTATGGTTCCATTAACGTTTTTAGTAGTACGTTAAAAAATAACCTACATCTACCTTGCTCTACAAGGTATAATCATTAACATTTTCTATTAATAGCCTGACAGTAGTAGACATGACGACGAAACACGACGTAAAGACATTTCAGGGTTTCATCCTAACCCTTCAGGAATATTGGGCGCAGCAAGGTTGCGCAATTGTTCAACCTCTAGATATGGAAGTTGGCGCTGGTACTTTCCACCCGCAGACCTTCTTACGTTCATTAGGCCCAGAGCCAATGAGCAGTGCATACGTGCAACCGTCTCGCCGTCCTACTGATGGACGTTATGGTGAAAACCCAAACCGCCTGCAACATTACTACCAATTTCAAGTAGTGCTAAAGCCATCTCCAGATAACATTCAAGAGCTTTATTTAGGCTCACTTGAAGCGCTTGGCATCGACACCAAAGTACATGACATTCGCTTTGTTGAAGACAACTGGGAGTCGCCAACATTAGGTGCTTGGGGTTTAGGCTGGGAAATTTGGCTTAATGGTATGGAAGTCACTCAGTTCACCTACTTCCAACAAGTTGGCGGAATTGAATGTAGCCCTGTTACAGGTGAAATCACTTACGGGCTTGAGCGTTTAGCCATGTACATTCAAGAAGTTGATAGCGTATATGATCTTGTTTGGACTGACGGACCACTTGGTCGTGTCACTTATGGTGACATTTTCCATCAGAACGAAGTAGAACAGTCTACCTATAACTTCGAACATGCCGATGTCGATTTTATGTTCACCCTATTCGATCAATGTGAAAAAATGTGCATGCACTTACTATCACTAGAAAAGCCATTACCACTACCTGCTTACGAGCAAGTAATGAAAGCATCACACGCTTTTAACTTACTTGATGCTCGCCATGCTATATCAGTCACTGAACGTCAGCGTTATATCCTTCGCGTTCGTACTATGGCAAAAGGTGTTGCAGAATCTTATTATCAAGCACGTGAAGCTCTTGGCTTCCCAATGTGTAAGTAGAGGTAACGAATGAATTTTGAAAACTTACTCATTGAAGTTGGTACCGAAGAATTACCACCAAAAGCGCTGCGCACGTTAGCTGAATCATTTTTAACGAGCTTTACAGATGAATTAACTAAAGCTGATTTACCTTTTGAGTCTGCAGTTTGGTATGCCGCCCCTCGCCGCTTAGCGATTAATGTATTGGGTCTAGCATTAGCACAAGCCGATAAAGTCGTTGAAAAACGCGGTCCCGCGGTTAGCTCAGCATTTGATGCTGACGGTAACCCAACGAAAGCAGCACAAGGCTGGGCTCGTGGTAACGGTATTACGGTTGAGCAAGCAGAGCGATTAGTCACCGATAAAGGTGAATGGTTAGTCCATCAAGCTAAAGTGGTTGGCGTTGAAACCAAAAGCTTAATAGCTGACATGGCACAGCGCGCACTCGATAAGTTACCAATCCCTAAGCCAATGCGTTGGGGTAACAACAAAACTCAGTTTATTCGCCCGGTCCACACCGTGACAATGTTATTAGGTAGCGAATTAGTTGCTGGTGAATTACTTGGTATTACATCTAACCGCATTATTCGTGGCCACCGCTTTATGGGTAAAGCCAGTTTTGAGTTGGATCATGCTGACAATTATTTAGCCGCGCTAAAAGAGCAAGGTAAAGTTCTAGCAGATTATGAATTACGTAAATCGCTAATCAAAGCTGATGCTGAAGCAGCTGCAGCAAAATTAGGTGGTATTGCCGATATTCAAGATGGACTACTTGAAGAAGTCGCTTCTCTAGTTGAATGGCCAATAGTGTTAACAGCAAGCTTTGAAGAAAAGTTTTTAAACGTACCTTCTGAAGCGTTGGTTTACACCATGAAAGGTGACCAAAAATACTTCCCAGTATTTGATAAAGCCGGCAAATTACTGCCTAACTTTATCTTTGTCACCAACATTGAATCTAAAGATCCACAACAGATTATTTCAGGTAACGAAAAAGTAGTTCGCCCACGTTTAGCGGATGCTGAGTTCTTCTTTAATACCGATAAAAAGAACACACTTGAATCTCGTATTGCCAGTTTAGAAACGGTTGTATTCCAAAAACAACTTGGTACGTTGAAAGCGCGTGTTGAACGTATTTCTGAGTTAGCAGGTTTCATTGCGACGCAAATGAACAACAACGGTGTTGAGACCAACAGTGTAGATGCTAGCCGTGCTGGTTTATTGTCTAAAACAGACCTAATGACCAACATGGTCATGGAATTTACTGATACTCAAGGCACTATGGGCATGCATTACGCCCGCCTAGATGGCGAAACAGAAGCTGTTGCTATCGCACTTGAAGAACAGTACAAACCTAAATTTTCTGGTGATACAGTACCAACGGCTACAGTGTCGTGTGCGGTTGCTTTAGCTGAAAAATTAGATACGCTAGTGGGTATTTTTGGTATTGGTCAAGCACCAAAAGGTGCAGCAGACCCATTTGCACTTCGCCGCGCAGCCATTGGTATTTTGCGCGTTATTGTAGAAAACAAACTGCCACTCGACTTAGTTGAGTTAATTGCTAAAGCACAAGCTTTGCATGCGCCCAATATTACTAACACCAATACAAGTGATGATGTGCTTGAATTCCTTCTCGCACGTTTCCGAGCTTGGTACCAAGATAAAGGCATTCAAGTTGATGTTATTTTAGCTGTACTGGCTCGTCGTCCAACAAAACCTGCTGATTTTGACAGTCGTGTTAAAGCTGTATCACATTTCCGTGGCTTAGAAGCTTCTACAGCGCTAGCAGCGGCAAATAAGCGTGTTTCTAATATATTGGCTAAAGTTGAAGGCGAATTACCCGCAACCATCAATTCAGCTCTATTAACAGAACCAGCAGAGAAAGCGTTAGCTGATAAGCTTGTACAGTTACAACCACAGTTAGCTCCACTGTTTGCTGATGGCAATTACCAACAAGCATTAACGCTATTGGCTGACTTACGCGAAAATGTCGATCAGTTCTTTGAAGATGTGATGGTAATGGCAGATGATGAAGCATTGAAAAATAACCGCTTAGCGTTATTAACCAATCTTCGTGAGCAGTTCTTGCACGTTGCAGACATTTCGTTGCTGCAATAATGTAAATTAGCTGCAGTTGAGATAAAAGCGCCGTAAGGCGCTTTTTTTATGACTTACTTTTTTATAGCTTAAGAGTATCAGCCACAACTTGGGGCTATAAAGGATTGAGACAGACCTTACCCGCATTGAAAACAATTTAAAACTGGATAAGCTTTTGATGTAATTCTATAAAATCTTCTTCACTACACTCTACCTGAGCTAACAATACCGCTAGTGCTGGTTGAGGCAATTTGTCGACTTGTAACAGCATTGAACATTCACTAATAATATTGGCTTTCCAAATAAGCAGTGTCATGCCATCAGTTGGTTTAATATTAGTATTGGCCAATAACGTTAACGGTGTTTCAAAGTGTTGTGAGAGTTGCCAACTGCGCGCTAACAATGCACTTAAGGTTAACGATTTTGTGGTCATCACCTGCTTAAAAAGTATTGAATTGGGTTGTTCTCCTGGTTCAGCTTGATAAAAAGCGTCCACCAGCATTTTAAAAATCGCAATTTTACCCACATCATGCAGTAAGCCTAATAGAAAAGCACTGTCTCGTTGCTCGTTGCTCGCTAACTCGCTAGCCAAAAAAGCCACTTGCATAGAATGACGCCAGATTTCAGCCCCAAAGCGTCTAAAGTAAATTGGCTTTATATCGATTAACTCACGGGCTAAACACGCGGTAATAAATTGCCTTAATTGTTGCCTGCCCACTTGTACTAACGCTTGTTGAATACTGCTAACATCGGTATCCGCTCGTTTAAAAGCGGGCGAGTTACATAACTTGAGCACTTCAACACACAACAAAGGGTCTTGCTCAATAAGTAGTATTAACTCTTGGGTTTCAATATTGTCGTCGCCAAGTTTTTTATCAAGCTCGAGTATTTTACTGGGAAGCTTTAATACGTTTTCTGCAATCGACTGCGGTGAGCTTAATGCCTGTTCAATATTTTGCATTACACTACGTTCAAGGTTATTGGCAATACCTGTGGTCGTAGTGGATGGAGTTGCAAACAATAAACTATAAAATAAAGCCGATAGATCTAATTGTGATTCAACAGCTTGACGCTCCGTAACCTCAATTGCAGGAACAGGTGTCTGTGGTTTGGCTTGTTG
>NZ_PJAP01000306.1:0-7188 GCF_002836795.1 Shewanella sp. 11B5
ACAGGGTGTGGATTACTTAGTGTTATTGGCTGTGTGTATTCCATCGACGTTTATTGCTTGTTTAATTGGCGCTGCAGTTGCGTCTATGCTCGGCAAGCCGCTAGCACAAGATCCTATTTATCAGCAGCGTTTAGCCAGTGGATTGGTGAAAACCCGTGGCGAAACTCAAGTAACGTTATTACCGGGCGCTAAGCGATCGGTAGCCATATTCTTAATTGCGATAGTAGCGGTGATGTCTTACGCCACCGCAATCTCTGACAAGGTCGGCTTAATTACGCACCCAGTACTGTCACGCGATGTGGCGATTATGTTGTTTATGCTATCTGCCGCTGCAGCAATAACGTGGTTTTGCCGTTTAGATGCCAGCAAGATTTCTAATGCTTCGACCTTTAAGTCAGGCATGTCGGCGTGTATTTGTGTGTTAGGTGTAGCCTGGTTGGGCGACACTTTTGTGTCTAACCATATTGACGAAATTAAAGACGTTGCTGGGACCTTACTTCAAAGTCAGCCTTGGCTGTTATCGGTAGCGTTATTTTTTGCCTCAATGTTATTGTATTCACAAGGTGCGACCACTAAAGCATTAATGCCAGCTGCATTAGCAATTGGGGTGAGTCCATTAACGGCTATAGCGTCATTCGCAGCGGTTAGCGCGTTATTTGTATTACCTACTTACCCAACGTTGTTGGCTGCAGTAGAGATGGACGACACTGGCTCAACGCGGATTGGCAAGGCGGTTTTTAACCACCCATTTTTGATCCCTGGCGTAGTGACAATTACATCGAGCGTGTTATTGGCCTTTTTGTTTGGCAGCCTAATGTTGTAAGTCACATTAGAAACGATAGTAGATATGTAGATAGTAGAGCAGGCAGAGTGGTTGGCATGAGAACGGCTAGTCGAGTTGATAGCCCTTGTGCTCAACATTGGCTTTAATCAAATTAATCAACTGCAACGTAGCGTAGGTTTGTGTATCTGGGTTGAGGTATAGCGATTCATTAAACATGGGCAGTATAGGTAATCCATGTTCAATCGGGTCTAGCACCTGCATTTGGTCAGTGATTCTAAATTCGGCTATTGGCGCAATCACTAAGTCATTCTCAACTGCCATGCACAAGGCTTGTGGTGATGGAGTCGACAGCAACACATTAATAGGTCGCATTGAGAGTCGATGGTTAGCAAACACTTGCGCTCTTATCGGACAATTTTCTGGGTATAATCCCATCGGAATCGTTTTGCGCTTATGAGCGTTGCCTTCGACCGCCGAAACCCATTTAAAACGACGTGTGAAGAGTAACTCGCCGTTCGTAGGCACTTGCCAATGGGTTGCCACAATGACGTCAAATTCCCCTTGGTGTAAGCGTTTGTATAAATTGCCACTTACGTCGGTGTCGATAACAAGCTCTATGCTCGTAAATTCACGAATAAATTCTAACAAGCAGCTGCTTAAGTAACATTTTATAAAATCGGTGGGTACACCAAGGCGGATCACTTCACGATTTTGACAATCTTTTAACTCATCAATAGCTTGCGAATTAAGTTGCATCATTTTATAGGCGTAGTTAAGCAGCGTTTCACCAGACTCGGTCAAGGTGACGCCTTTGTTGTCTCTAATCAGCAAGGTTTGGCCGACACTTTCTTCAAGTTTTTTAACTTGTAGGCTAAGTGTTGATTGGGTTCGGCAAATTTTATCGGCTGCTTTAGACAAGTTGCCGCATTCAGCAACAGCAATAAAACTTTCAAGTAATTCTATTTTTAACATGGGCTATTGAATAAGTTCATAGTGGTATCAGTATTACTCAATAAAGGGTATCCACAAAGCTTGCTATAGTGTAAGTGTGAACTGTTAACGCTTTATTAACCCAAATAAGATGAGGCCCGAAATGAGCAGCTGGGAACAACGTGGCAACTATCTGATAGAAGTATCACAACGTTGTTTAAAGGGGCGTAAAACCTTTGATTTGTGCCGCTCGCATTTAGTCCAAGCTAGCCAGATATCCAAAGGCACAATCTACAATCACTTTACTTCAGAAGCAGACTTAATTATTGCCGTTGCCTGTGCAGATTATCGCCATTGGCTGATGCAAGCTGAACAAGACAATCAACAGTATAGCGACCCTTATTTACGGTTTATTTTTCATCATTGCCAGCGTTTGTATCGTATTTTGTCTGAGCAAGCATTTGTCATTGCCCGAGTGGTTCCTAACGAAGCCATTTTATCACAAGCTAGTGATTACTATCGTGAGCGCTTTGAGCGGGTTCTTGAGCAATATCAGCAGTGGAATGCACAAACCTTAATGGAAATTGGTGAGGTCAGTGGCTTTAACCGCAGTGAGTTACTGTGTGACTATTTACGCGGTGCGATGATCAATAGCGATGATGCGCAAAAACATTACAACGATGCAGAAATGTACTATCAACATAGTTTTGCCATGACACAACTTATGGGGCATTCACAAAAGCGGCCCCCTAACATTAAGGTCTTTTTGCAGTGGTTAGCTGAAAAACAGACAGAAAAAACGTTAGTTGTTGGGTAATAATCATCCTTTATCTCATAAGGTTATTTAGCGTTAGAACGATGTTTTCAAGGTAAAAGGCACATATTGCTCTAGCGCCTAAAATGCCAGAATCAGGCCAGAGTCATACCAAGTTTTATCATCTGGCAGCATCGTATAATCTAAGTATTATAGGATGCTGTTTGTAAGTATGAAGCTTATGCTTTTTACTTGATAGTTATTGATAGTTATTGATAGTTATTGATAGTTATTGATAGTTATTGACCAAGTCTTGGTCATGTTCTTGAATGAAATCTTCCATAAACCAAGCACAAAAAGTGTGTCGCCCGTCGACTGTCGCTTTACCGTAAATGGATGAAGCTTGTTGTCTTACTGTTTTTTCTTTGGTTTGACGTACTTCGGCAATCTCTTTAAAGCTAAGGCCTTTTAACAATAAAAATGCCACTTGTTGTTCGCTTTTGGTAAAGCTCCAAGTATGAAATTGGGTCGATACGGCTTTACTGTATTCTTGTCTTGCAGAGCGCATATGGCTCGACATATTGTCGATTTTTTTATCTGCATTGATGAGCTGTTTGGCTAATTTTTTTGTTTCGCGTGAGCGACGAATTAAATCATAACTCAAATAGATTGTTCCAATAGCAGTTAACAACACCAGTATGCTTTCTTGCAGTATGTGCAATTCTGGAACGCCCAATTGGGTGTCGGCGATGATGTCAAAAAGTTTAAACAACATGTTTAATCCCAGCAAAGAGATAATGACAACATCCTTCATGAAAACTCCTAAATAAACGTAATATCAATCAATTAATTTATAGGGCATCCGTACCATAGAGCCATTTATGATACATATACCCGACGATTTTCAGGCTGCTAACTCCGACAATAAAGACATACTGTATTATTCAAAGAAACGTCTTATGTTTAAAAATCAGTTTGGTATCAATATAGGTTTGTTGGCAGTGTTTATCTGTAGTATTGGCCTTGGCCATGCTGCTGAAAATACTGAGTTGGCACAGCTACTCAACATGAGCCAGGTCCTATTAAATAATCCTACCCAAACGAGTAATCGCCCCTTAAGCAATGAAGCAAATTTCACCAGTTCGACGTGGCTTAACGGATTACCCAATATCAGTATAAAGCACCTCGGTAGCATCGATAATAGTAACATTCATGAGCAAGAACTTTCACTTAATTTGCCCATAAAATCACCGAGTTTATATACAAGCGATAAACAGCTAAAGCAATTCACGCAAGCCATAGTGGATCAACAACGAGCCTTACAAGGTTTGTATCTATCGGGCTTACTAAGACAAAGTTTGTGGGATCAACGTTTAGCCTCGGTAAAGCTTTCTCAGCTTATACGTAAAGCAACATTACTCAATAAATTGTACGCCCAACAAAAACAATTGGCTGAGATTGGAGAGTTGCCCATTGCCAATTTTTTATTGCTGGAGCGAGAGTTAGTCGACATTGACCTTGAGAAAATAACCATTATTCAGTCAAAAAATGAAGCGATGACCTTATTTACTCAACTAACTGGCCAAACAGATATACCGCAGGATATTGCCGAAACTGCCCGTCCATTAGTGGGTACTTCTCAGACAGAAAATGATCTGACACAACATCCATTATGGCAATTACAGCAACTGCAACAGCAACAACAAATGCTGATAATTAACAGCCAACAAGCTGGCGAACAAGACCCGTGGACAGTGTCATTAACCGCCAAAAATACTTCAGATGGTATCGTTGATGATAAGCAATTGGGTATTGGTATCACAGTGCCTATCACGTTTGGTTCGGCGTTATCACAAAGCGAATTGTCTGGATGGCAACAATCCCATGCCGAACAAATGATTAATCGCGATCGCACTTATTTGGAGCTAACCAACCAGCTTAAAATATTGCGTCAGCAACAACAAAATCTACTCGATCAACAAGCTTTACTCACCCGTGCTTTATCGCTTAGTCGCACCATTACCGAAGAACTTGCCAAAGTAAAAGATCAAAGCCAAGTCAGTTATGAGGTGTGGCTGCGCCGATATATGGACGCCCTCGATACTGAGTCACGTTTGGCCATTAATTTGGTCATGCAACAGCAACTTCATTCCCAGCAACTTCAAGCTTTAGGTATCTCATTATGATGGTCAAATACGGCGTATGCCTCAGTTGTTTATTTGCCAGTATTTTCAGCCTAGCTCAGGCAGAATCTATTGATATCAAGTCATTAGGAAATATTCAGCTTAGCTATGCGCAGCCGCAAAAAGTAGCCAGCTACGAAGGCAGTGCATTACCGGCACACATTAGCATGTTACCCGGTAGCGAATATTGGGTCAGTACTCCGGAAAATATTCAGCAAGTCAGTTTTTTGGTCACTCAAGGACAAATGGTCACCAAAGGCCAGGCGATCGTTAGGTTAACGGGTCCTGAAGTGTTTCATTACCTCGCCCAAGTCGAGGCTGCGAGCAATTTGTATCAACTGGCTAACACTCGTTATGAACGTAATAAATCCTTATTCAAAAATGGCAGCATTAGTGCTGATAAGTGGCGCGAGATAAGCCAAGACTATTTTGCCAGTTATCTAGAATACGAGCATATGCATCATTTCATGGAGATTGTGCTAAGTACCGATGCTGCAACCGACTCCTTTATTGTCAGTACCCCAATGGCAGGCATGGTGAAATTCAACTTACTTAGTGGCCCATATATGGCGGGATCGCAGCTTTTTTCATTGGTGCCCAGCGACAGTGTGCGTGTCAAAGTTAATGTGCCGATGAGTCAGTCTTTATCACTTTCTGCAGTGAACATTAACCAATGTCATATCGCCATCGATTCCATTTCGGCAATCGCAGATGGCGCATTTGTTACTGCATGGTCATTGCCTGTGCCAAAGGAGTGTAACTTACTCTTAGGTCAGCAACTTACCGTCATTCCTGAGTATCAAAAATCTGTGTATATGTTGCCAAAAAATAGTGTGTTTAGTTGGGACCAAGACAGCCAAATATTGACCAAAACAGGCGAGACATTGACGTCCCTCACGATTGATATTTTAGGTTCTACACCAGAGCAATACATTGTTGCCAGTGACCAAGACCTCAGTAAAATTGAGGTGTTAGCGGAATCGGTTGCGGCAGTCAAAGGGATATTACTTGGCTTAGGAGGCGAATAATATGCTGACATCGGTGATCCGATTTTCGCTTACTCAGCGTTTATTTGTGTTAATTGTGGCGCTGTTTCTAATGTTAGCCGGTGTTCGTTCTTGGTATTCCATTCCATTAGATGCCTTTCCTGATATTTCGCCAACACAAGTGAAAATCATCTTAAAAGCGCCGGGGATGACACCTGAAGAAATCGAAGCGCAGATTACGGTGCCGATTGAAACTGAGCTGTTAGGCATTCCCAATCAAGCGATTCTGCGCTCTACCACTAAATACGCTATCAGCGACATCACCCTAGACTTTGTTGAGGGCACCGACATCTATTGGGCTCGTCAGCAAGTTAGCGAGCGCATTTCTGCTGTGTGGGGGAGTTTTCCTGAAGGGGTTACTGGTGGTGTAGCGCCGATGAGTACACCGCTGAGTGAAATTTTTATGTTCACTTTGGAAAACCCTAATCTGTCATTGATGGAAAGGCGACAGTTATTAGAGTGGGAAATTCGTCCTCTTTTACGCACCGTTGTGGGCGTGGCAGATGTCAATATTTTAGGCGGTTATGCCAAAAGCTTTAGCATCAATCCAAATCCTGCAGCTATGTCTGCGGCGGGCATTAGTTTTGCGGCTTTGCAACAGGCTATTGTCGAGAATAATCATAATGAGGGCGCAGGTAAACTGACCATTGGTACTGACACTATTATCGTCCGCGCCGAAGGCCGTATTGACGACATTGATGAGTTACGACAGTTAGTTATAAAGGCTGATGATGCCAAGGTTTATCGTTTGAATGATTTGGCTGATATTCAGATTGGTCATTTAGCCCGTTATGGTGCCGTGACTAAAGATGGTCACGAAACGGCAGAAGGATTAATCATCGCGTTAAAAGATGCCAATACGGATCAGGTGGTTAAAAATATTAAACAAAAGGTTGAACAAATCAGCCTGACTTTGCCAAAGGGCAGTCAAATCAATACCTTTTACGATCGGGCGAATTTGATTAATACTGCAATCGGGACCATTTCTAATGCACTATTTGAAGCGGTGGTATTAGTGATCGTGCTACTGGCATTGTTTTTAGGCAATGTGCGTGCTGCGTTAGTGGTTTCTCTTTCTTTGCCTCTCGCTGCCTTGATGACCTTTTTAATGATGGATTTTTTCAATTTATCTGCGAACTTGATGAGTTTAGGCGGCTTAGTTATCGCCATCGGTATGTTAGTGGACTCCTCGGTGGTGGTGGTCGAAAACATGGTTAACCTCATCGCGACTAAACAACGACTGCCACGACTTCATCTCATTTTTCGTGCCACGAAAGATGTCGCCATTCCCGTCGTATCAGGTACAGCTATTGTGATGATCGTATTTTCGCCATTGCTAACCTTAACTGGGCTCGAAGGTAAGCTTTTCACTCCCGTGGCGGTCACTATTGTATTTGCGATGCTGTCTGCTCTGGTGCTATCACTGACGGTTATTCCTGTTATGGCGTCTTATTTAGTCAATGAAAAGGCAGCCAAAGAACCAAAAGCAAT
>NZ_PJAP01000307.1:0-7181 GCF_002836795.1 Shewanella sp. 11B5
ACCTCAAGACTTAAACAATCCTCTTGGTCGGCAGCGGCAGATGTGTATAAGAGCAAGACCTACTCGACCAATTGGATGGAATGAATTAAAACTATCAAGCACAGCGGCCATATCTTGCGGTTCGATAAAGGCTTGATAAATTGGCGTACTCACAACGGCTGGTGACACTGCATTAACGCGAATGTGATGCTCCGCCAGCTCCATTGCCATGTGTTGAGTTAATGCATGTAAACCCGCTTTAGCCATAGAATATGCGCTTGATGGTGTGGCTTTAATCGCTTGTTTAGCCCACATAGAACCAATGTTCACTATGCTACCGCCATGATGTTTAATCATGTTTCTGGCTACTGCCTGTGAAATCACAAAAATGGCTTTGTTAAGCTCCATGTAGATATCGTAATCGCTCACTTGGTGATCTAAAAATGGCTTAGGATTAAAATAACCTGCAGCATTAACTAAATAATCAATTTTATGATCGATGGTGTCGATCATATTGATCAAACTGCTGAGATCTTGCGGATCGTATAAATTGGCTTGAAACCCACTGACATTACCAAGTGGAGACAGTTGCGCCACAGCAGCATTGAGTTTGTCGACTTTGTTGCCAACAATAATGGTATCAACACCTTGAAGCACGAGTTGTTTGGCCGTTTCAAAACCGATACCACTTGTACCGCCAATAATCAGCGCTGTTGTTTGAGTTGAATTCGTCATTTGAACACACCTAATAAAAGAGTAAGTGTGTTAAGCTTATTGGCAAACTATCTGATTGAATAGTAAGTACAATTAAGTCCTATAGGTACTTTTAGGTACATATTAATGAATACAAAAGAAAAATTATTTCTACGAAAGTCTGCCCCAGAGAAAAGTGCCCGTATGGTCGAAACCATTTACGGCTGTAAATGGTCATTAACTGTGTATCAGTTATTAGCCAATAACATTAACCGCCCTGGTGAAATGGTAAAATCAGTTGAAGGGCTCAGCACCAAAGTGCTCAATCAATGTTTGAAAAAAAACATCGAATTTGGCATTTTAAATAAAATTAATTACCCTGAAATTCCACCGAGAGTAGAATACCAAGTGACCGAATTTGGGCAAAAATTTATGCGTATATTAGATGATATTGAAAAGCTGCAACACGAAATTGATGCTTAGCCCGCAGGCTAAGCAATCGTTCAGCTCATAACACATTCACTCAAATTAAGTTTCTGATGGCTCATTAGACCCACTCGCCGTATTCAGCCACACAAACTCAGGTAACGCGTTTAAGTCTAGGCAATCTCCTCGTTGGGCAATCGCACTATTTTTCGGTTTATTGGCACTGTCTTGATTAAGCGCTTCAATCAATACTTGCTGTGCTTCTAGCTCACCATGCACCAATATTACCGCGGGTGATTGCTCAAAATGGCGATACCAAGACAATAACTCGGCTTGGTCGGCATGGGCTGATAACCCACCGACAGTATGAATACTGGCAGCCACTTTAATACTTTGTCCATGAATCGTCAGCTCTTCAGCGCCGTCGACTAGTATTCGCCCTGGCGTTCCCATTGCCTGAAAACCACAAATAATAATATCGGCTTCTTTACGCCATAGGTTATGCACAAAATGATTGCGAATTCGGCCGCCATTACACATACCACTACCAGCAATAATGATTAACCCTTCATGAATATCGTTCAGCTCTATCGACTCTTCGGTGCTACACACAAATTCAGCACTGGATAACAACGGATGGTTGCCTGGTGACATGCGGGTAAAACGCTTAAAGTCATCGTCCATCAACGGATAATTATTAACATATACCTCAGTTGCTTTAATCGCCATTGGACTGTCTAAACAAATACGCCAACGCGATAAGTCCCACTCTTTGGCATATAGATGGAACAGATAAAGCAGCTCTTGAGATCGGCCAACAGAAAATGCCGGGATCAAAATATTGCCTCTACTTTCACGAGTTGTTCGTTTAAAAATTGATTTCAGTTCAACCAATGTATCTTCCCAACTGCGGTGCAATCTATCACCGTAAGTACTTTCCATTAGCACTAAATCAGCTTGTTCAATAAACGTTGGATCATCCAAAACCGGCATACCTGCACGACCTAAATCACCACTAAAAACCAGTTTTTTCTGTTCCGGTTTATCGCCTAACCACAACTCAACCACAGCAGAACCTAAAATATGTCCTGCATCAGATAAACAAACCTCTACCGCATCGGCAACCTGTACGCGTTGACCGTAATCTACCATCACAAACTGCGCCATCACTTGATCAACATCTTTCTCGGTAAATAGCGGCTCTAGCAGTTCTAAATCATGTTTTGCACGTTTTTTATTTTGCCTGTCGGTATCTCTTTCTTGCAGCATAGCGGCATCACGCAACATGACATCACATAACTGCGCGGTGGCTTTTTGAGTATAAATGGGTCCAGTAAACCCCTGGTTAATCAAATAAGGCAAACGGCCGGAATGATCAATATGGGCATGGCTTAATACCACGGCATGGATCTGTGTAGCATCGAATGGAAAAGGATCGTGATTACGTAACGCGTCAGCTTTACTCCCTTGAATTAATCCACAATCAAGTAGCACTTGCTGCCCTTTGACGGTGAGTAAATGGCAAGATCCAGTGACCTCTTGAGTTGCGCCGTGAAACTGTAAAGTCATGTCCATAATGTCGCCCCCGATAAAATCGATAACATTGCTAAGTTAAGCGTATGCCATTGGTGAAATAAAGTCGCGATCTACATCAAATAAACGCTTAAAAAACACTCGCCTCAACAAATAGATAAAAAACCATATTAAGTGCATAAACAACCACCCCGCAACATTTACTTACATTTATTAACCATAACGCAACCCATTACTAACACTCGATTTTACTAAGTCATTGAACAATGAATTATATGAGATATATCGCCTTTTTTGAGCATATTTCACTTTGAGAGTCACTCATAGGTTTGATATTCTCCGTCGCCTCAATGGAAAGATATATTAACGGACTAAGCTGTGCTTACTCAAACAACAAGACAAGAGATTAAAATGAACAGAACATTAATTGCAGCATTGATTTCAACAATTCTTATCGCACCTGCAGCGTCGGCAATCGAAGTTTATAAAGATGATGTCAATGCGGTTAAAATTGGCGGCTTTATTGATGCGCGCGTGATCAATACCCAAGGTGAAACAGAAGTTGTTAACGGTGCTTCACGCATTAATTTTGGTTTTAGTCGTCAACTCCAAAATGACTGGAAAGCTTACGCCTTGCTTGAGTGGGGTGTAAATCCGGTCGGTAGCACAGACATTGTTTACAACAACCGCTTTGAATCAATTCAAGAAGAGTTTTTCTATAACCGTCTTGGTTATGCCGGTTTATCGCATGACAAATACGGTAGCATCACAATTGGCAAGCAGTGGGGTGCTTGGTATGACGTGGTATACAGCACAAACTATGGCTTTGTATGGGACGGAAACACTGCGGGTGTTTACACTTATAACAAAGATGACGGCGCGGTAAACGGTGTCGGTCGTGGTGACAAAACCGTTCAGTACCGTAACAGCTTTGGCGACGTAAGTTTTGCCGTGCAAGCTCAACTTAAAAACCGTGCTTTCTATACTTGTGATGTAGAAAATATTACTCAAGATGCCTGTGAAGAGTTATGGGCAACAAGTTCAACGTCGGCACAACAAGTTGAGTATAACTATACCTATGGTGGTGCTGTAACTTACCAAGCAACTGATAAGCTAGTGCTAACAGCCGGTGTTAACCGTGGTGAGTTTGATGTAACCTTTGGTAACGGTGGAACATCCACTGCTGTTGATCTTATTTACGGCATGGGTATCACTTGGGGCAACTTTGAGCAAAATGGTTTTTATGCTGCTGCCAACGTAAACAAAAACGAAAATCATGACACCGACAATATCGGTCGTTTAATTAACGACGCTGTGGGTGTTGAATCATTGTTCTCATATAAGTTCGATAACAATATTCGTACTTTTATTTCGTACAATATTCTTGATGCTGGCTCTAACTACGTGATCCAACCTAACTACAATACCGATCCAGATGACGTATTCAAACGTCAGTTTTTCGTAGTAGGTTTACATTATGTATTTGACCCAGATACTGTTTTATATGTTGAAGCTCGCCGTGATTACAGCGATTTCACCAGTGCAGACAAAGCACAGCAAGCCAGAATGGAAGTGTCTGAAGATGACGGCGTTGCCATTGGTATTCGTTTCACTCTTTAATGTGAGTACTGTGGTTTAACAAACCGATCAAAAAAGGTTCGACAGTGATGTCGAACCTTTTTTATTGCGTTGTTTTAAGCTAGTGCTAATAGCTAATGTTTAATAACGAGTGTTTACATAGTGCAGCGCACTTAAGCGACAGGTTTCTCGTCAACAATCGTCACTTTCTCAACAATAATCGGCTCACGCGGTACATCTTCATGGCCTGCCATCGTCGTTGTTTTAACTCGCTCCATTTGCTGAATAACATCCATACCGGCAGTCACTTTTGCAAACACTGCATAACCCCAACCCGCATTAGTCATTGCAGCGTGGTCTAGAAAATCATTGTCGGCGACATTAATAAAAAATTGCCCAGTAGCTGAATGCGGCGCATCTGTACGTGCCATTGCCAAAGTACCTAACACGTTGTTCAAACCTTTATTGGCTTCATTGGCAATCGGGTCACGGGTTGGCTTTTCTTTCATTTTGGCGGTTAAGCCACCACCCTGCACCATAAAACCTTTAATAACGCGATGAAAAATAGTGCCTTCATAAAAACCATCTTGGCAGTATTTTAAAAAGTTTTTTGAAGAAACCGGCGCACGTTCCATTTCAAGCTCTACGGTAAAATCGCCAAGGTTGGTGCTAAAGATAATCATATACGGCCATGTTCCAAAAATGAGAATAGCCACCATTATATTATATAGAACCGAAGGCGGCTATTGCACTTATCGTTGAATGAAATCCTGTCCTTTAATACTGTTCGTTTATTTTTGCTGGTTGATTAAATAAATCCATCGCAGTGCGTGTCATCGCCCTAACCCCAGTGCGAATGGTTAACGGCATAGATAACCGGGTGCAAACTGACTTGAATGTAAAAGTTCAAGTTTATTTTGCTGGTTGATTAAATAAATCCATCGCAGTGCGTGTCATCGCCCTAACGCCAGTGCGAATGGTTAACGGATAATCTGGCGCGAACTGGCTAGAATGCAAAGAAGGTAAGGTATTGCCAGACTCAAAACTCGCTTGATACTGGCTAGGTTCTACCCCGCCCAACCAGAATAAAGTAATCGGGCGTTTCTGTGGTGTGAGCCCATATAAACCAAAATCTTCGCCAGCCATTACCGGCGGTGCCACCAGCACATTGTCACTGCCTAACTCGGCTTCAATACTGGCTTTAACCTTAGCGGCTAACGTAGGATCGTTATAGGTTGACGGAATGGTTTCATCATCATGTACATACACCACAGGCATAAGGTCATCTGGCAAGCCAGCACTAATCGCGATACCGGTAGTAATACGTTTAATCGCCGCTATTTGCTGCTCACGAACCTTAGGATTATATGAACGCAAGGTCAGCTGAAGCTTCACTTCATCTGAAATAATATTGTGCTTTGAGCCGCCATGAATAGACCCAACAGTAACCACATTAGGCTCTAACGGCGATACCTCGCGGCTAACAATGGTTTGCAGTGCAAGTACTGTGCGCGCTGCAAGTACCACAGGATCGATAGTGACGTGCGGATAGGCGCCATGGCCACCTTTGCCCTTAATGGTAATATCAACCGAATCAACATTCGCCAGGGCATAACCACTTACCGTGCCTACTTTTCCTGCAGGAATTGACGCACTAACATGCAAACCAATAATGCTGTCTGGTGTTGGAAACTGGCTAAACAAACCCTGTTTAAGCATGGCTTTGGCGCCGCCACCGACTTCTTCTGCTGGTTGAGCCACCATCATCAAAGTACCTTGCCAGTCGACTTTGTGAAGCATCAGTTGCTGTGCAGTACCAATTAAACTGGTCATGTGAATATCGTGGCCGCAACCATGCATAATACCAACGGTACTGTTGTCCGCATTAAGGGTTGTCACAGTCGATGCGTACTCTTTTCCCGTTTGCTCAATAATGGGTAAGCCATCAATATCTGCACGGATCATCACCACGGGGCCTTTACCGTTTTTGACAATACCAACCACACCATAACCGCCAAAATTAGACGTAACCTCAAAGCCTAATTGCTTTAGTTCTTGCGCCATACGTTGGCTAGTGGCTTTTTCTTGATATGACAATTCAGGGTGTTGATGAAGATGTAAATAAAGCTGCTCAAGCTTTGGTAACGCTTTACTTACAGAGAGATCAAGATCGCTCGCACTAGCAGTAACAGACAACGACGAAGCTGAAAACACTAACGCCAATAAGGGGTACGCAACACGTAAGCAGGTCATATTATTATTCTTAATTGTCGGGATTTGAGTATGTTAACCTACCATAAGCTTAAGCCACTTTGTAATGGGTTTTAGGTAACCGCAAGTTAAGGGATAAGGTTAATTGTGGCATAGTGATTAAGTCATTGTGGTCAGAGAAATAATAATAAGGGAAACCAATGACAGTCATTACTGAAACACCAAGGTTAATTATAAGAGAATTTACCCTTGAAGATGCACCTGCAGTATTGCATTTTAATGCTCCAGAACAAGTCAGCCTCTATACCGGTGACGCAGGAATGTGCACAACACTAACCGACGCAGAAAACATCATTACCAATATTTGGTTAGCTGAATATCAGCAATACGGTTTTGGCCGTTGGGCTGTGGTACTTAAAGAGACCAATACTGTTATTGGGTTTTGCGGTTTTAAAAATGAAACTCGTATTAATGCCGTCGATATTGGCTATCGCTTACACCCGGATTACTCGGGCATTGGTTTAGCGACAGAAGCCAACCTAGCTTGTATCGAATATGCCAAACAACACATGGATTTAAGCATCGTCTATGCCACTGTTGTCGATGCCAATAGCGGCTCAATCAATGTGGCCACTAAACTAGGCATGACATATCACTCTCAATACCAAGATGGCGAATTCACCATTAATCGTTATGAGATTTTATTAAAGACTCATACAGTTTAACTTGAAATAAAAATCACATAGCCGTTTGTTTACGCT
>NZ_PJAP01000308.1:0-7156 GCF_002836795.1 Shewanella sp. 11B5
AACTAAACCATAGCAATTAACGCCTTTGATTCCGTTTTCCTTGGATAAGTTATTTCTGTTCTAGTTTGTAACTAATCTTATTGATGTACCAGGTTTTATCGCCTTGAGGTGTGCTCACTACCGCTTCATCGTCGACTTGTTTTTTGAGTAACGCGCGGGCCATGGGCGAGTCGATGGAGATGTAGTCTTTACGTTCGTCGTAAATTTCTTCTGGGCCGACAATTTTAAAGGTTTTAATGTCACCGGCGTCGTTTTCAATTTCAACCGTGGCGCCAAAAAACACTTTGCCTTCTTGCTCTGGTGCGTAATAGACAATTTTGAGTTCGGGCAGCAGCTTGCGTAAATAACGTACTCGGCGGTCAATTTGCCTTAATAAACGTTTATTAAAAGTATAATCAGCGTTCTCGGAGCGATCTCCCAAACCTGCCGCCCAAGTGACAATTTTAGTCACTTCAGGACGTTGTTCTTTCCACAGGTAATCGTGCTCAATTCTGAGTTTATTGTAGCCTTCTAAAGTGATTAACTTAGTTTTCACGCGGTTTACTCTTAATGTGGTCGAAGAACGGTGAGGTTTTATATAAGCCGTAATATTATCATCTGTGTTTTAGCACTTCATGCCCGATGATGCATTCTTTTTATCGATTATCTATAAAGACATCATAAAGCCTTTCGTACTAGCAGCGAACTGGTGGTCTTTATGGTATCTTTGGCATAATTTTATTTTAAACCATGTCGAATTCGATTGATTATGCATAATATTGCCCAGATTATCGCTCAAGAACTTAATGTCCGTGAACAACAGGTCACAGCGACCATTGCGCTATTAGATGATGGCGCCACCGTGCCGTTTATTGCGCGCTATCGTAAAGAAGCTACCGGTGGTTTAGATGACACTCAGTTGCGTAACTTGTTTTCTCGTTTAGGTTATTTACGTGAGTTACACGACCGCCGCCAAGTGGTGTTGTCGAGCATTGATGCGCAAGGAAAATTAACCCCAGCGTTAACTCAAGCGATTAATGACGCCGACAGTAAAACCCGCCTTGAAGATTTATATCTGCCATTCAAACCAAAGCGTCGTACTAAGGGCCAAATAGCCATCGAAGCGGGTATTGAGCCGCTTGTAGATGCAGTGCTAGCCAATCGTCAATTAGATATAGAAAGTAAAGCAACTGAGTTTATTAATCCTGATGCGGGTTTTGCCGACTCTAAAGCGGTACTAGATGGTGCGCGTTTTATTTTAATGGAGCGTTTTGCTGAAGATGCAGAGTTGCTGCGTAAAGTGCGCCAGCATTTATTACAGCAAGCTGTGCTTGAAAGCCGCATGGTAAAAGGTAAAGAAAAAGAAGGCGCTAAATTCCGCGACTACTTTGAACATAATGAGATGATGAGTAAAATCCCATCTCACCGTGCTTTAGCCATGTTGCGGGGCCGTAACGAAGGCATGTTAAGCCTGTCGATGAACGCCGATCCCGATACTCAAGCGACAGAAGGCAGTTATTGTGAAGTGATTATTAGCGATCACTTTAAGTTAGAACTGACTAACTCTAGCGTTGATGAATGGTTGAAAACGGTAGTGACCTCGACTTGGCGCATTAAAGTTGCCTTGCAAATGGAAACAGAGTTTATCGCTAAGATGCGTGAAAGCGCGGAAGAAGAGGCCATTAGAGTGTTTGCCCGTAACCTGGGCGATTTATTAATGGCGGCTCCTGCTGGTGCTAAAGCAACTATGGGACTCGATCCTGGTATCCGTACTGGTGTGAAAGTCGCGATTGTTGATAACACCGGTAAGCTGGTGGCCCACACCACTATTTTCCCGCATGCGCCACAAAACTTATGGGACAAATCGATTCGTACCTTAAGTAATTTAGTGACCATGCATAAAGTTGAAATTATTGCGATTGGTAACGGTACTGGCTCGCGTGAGACCGACAAGCTAACTGGCGAGTTAATCGCTGCCGTGAAAGAAACGCATCCGACGCTGACCAAAGTGATTGTGAGTGAAGCGGGCGCATCGGTATATTCGGCCTCTGAGTTTGCCGCTAATGAGTTTCCTAATCTTGATGTGTCAATTCGTGGTGCGGTATCAATTGCGCGTCGCTTACAAGATCCGCTAGCAGAGTTAGTAAAAATTGAACCCAAAGCAATTGGCGTAGGACAATATCAGCATGATGTAAGCCAAAGCCAGTTATCGCAGTCGCTTGATGCCGTCGTCGAAGACTGTGTTAACGCTGTAGGTGTTGACTTAAATATGGCATCAGCGCCGTTATTAGCTCAAGTTGCTGGCTTAACCAAAACCTTAGCTAAAAACGTGGTTGATTTTCGTGACGCTAATGGTCAATTTACCAATCGTAAGCAGTTATTGAGTGTGGCTCGTTTAGGGCCTAAAGCTTATGAGCAAGCAGCGGGTTTTTTACGTATCCGTAATGGTGATAATCCATTGGATTCATCATCTGTTCATCCAGAAGCTTACAGCCTAGTTGAGTCGATTGCAGGTGCTAAGCAATTGCCATTAACTGAACTGATTGGTAATAGCGATTTGTTAAAACAGATTAATGCTGCCGATTTTGTTACCGACGCATTTGGTGTCCCGACCATTAATGATATTTTAGCCGAACTAGACAAACCAGGACGCGACCCGCGTGGTGAGTTTAAAACGGCTACGTTTAAAGACGGCATAGAAGAATTGAAGCACCTTAAAGTCGAGATGATTTTAGAAGGTGTAGTCACCAACGTGACCAACTTTGGTGCCTTTGTTGATGTGGGTGTGCATCAAGATGGTTTAGTGCATATTTCATCGTTAACCGACAAGTTTGTTAGTGACCCTCATACAGTGGTTAAAGCCGGTGATGTGGTTAAAGTGAAAGTGATGGAAGTGGATATTGAGCGTCGTCGTATTGCGTTAAGCATGCGTCTTGATGAAAAAATTGATACCGAAAAAGCAACAAGACAGTCGCAGGGTAAGCCACAAAACAGTTACCAGAAAAAGCCTGCTGCGGGTAAATTTTCAGTCAATACCAAGAGTTCTGGTCATAATAAACCAGCCAGTAAACCGGTTAAAGCACCACAAAATGCGGCTATGGGTAATGCGTTTGCTGATGCCTTTGCCAAGATAAAAAAATAATCAATTATACGGTGTGGTAAAACACATTTAGCTAATATATTGATTATAAAGCCTTTGCACTTATGTGTAAGGGCTTTTTTTTAGCTCATTTTTATATTTTGAAACTGAATATAACCACACAGCAATAATTCAGTTTTTATTCAGTGGATCTTAAGTGTTTTAGTTGAATATCAGCGCCAGTCGAGTTTATTGCGAGTGGCAAAATTGAAATTACTAACGAAAACATTATCCAGTATCACCCCAAAGAGCATCAGTTACGAGGCGATGACCTGCATTATCGCTGTCTATTTTGGCTTGGTATTAAATTTTCCGATAATCCGTAAAATCTATCAGTTATCAGCAGATGGTCATGTGCTGTTTTCTTTGTCACCGGCATTGTTATTAAGCAGTTGTTTTATGCTTATTTTTAGCTTATTTGCTTTTAAATTTGTTTTTAAACCCGTGATGATTGTGTTGTTACTGACATCGTCAGCGGCCATGTATGCGATGTTGCAGTACAACGTGATGTTTGATTACGGCATGATTGAAAATATTTTTGAAACCAATTCTGGTGAAGCTTTTTCATATATAAGCTTACCTTCAATTAGCTATGTGATGGTGTTAGGGGTAATACCTTCTGTTTTGTTATACCGCACTAAATTATCGAGTGGTCCGTCACTGGCCAAAATAGTGCTTCGTCGCGCTGGCTTTACAATATTCAGCGTGGTGTTAGTCGGGTTGATGGTGCTGTTTTTTTACAAAGACTATGCGTCAGTGGGGCGCAATAATAATTATCTGAATAAGATGATTATTCCTGCACATATTTATAATACGGTTAAATACCTAAACAACCGTTACTTTACCGAAAAGTTAACCTTTGACCCTATTGGTCAAGATGCACAGCTAACCCCAAGCGTGAATGGCAAACCGACCCTTATGGTGCTTGTTGTCGGTGAAACTGCCCGTGCAGAAAATATGGCGTATAACGGTTACCAACGTAACACCAACCCATACACAGAAAACCTAGGCATGATTGCCTTACAGAATGTGTCGTCGTGTGGCACGGCTACCGCGCATTCGTTACCGTGCATGTTCTCAAACCTAATCCATGACAATTACAATCGTGAAGTTGCTGATGCACGAAATAATGTGCTTGATGTAGTTAAGGCGGCTGGTGTTAACGTGACATGGTTTGAAAACGATGGCGGCGATAAAGACGTAGGAGCCCGCATTAATAAGATTGATATTTCGCCGAGCGAGCCAAATCCATTATGTGATGGTTTAAGTTGTTATGACGAGATTTTAGTTGAAAAACTCAGCCAAAAATTACAACAAGACAGCCAAGCCAGTGCGCTGTCGGGTAAAGGTTTAGATAATCAATTTATCGCTTTGCATACTATTGGTAGCCACGGACCAACATATTGGCAGCGTTACCCAGCCGATAAGGCGTTATTTACGCCAGCTTGTAGCCGCAGCGACATTGAAAACTGTAGCGACCAAGAGATTGTTAATGTTTACGACAATACTATTGCTTATACCGATTTTGTGTTGGCAGAAACGATTAATGTACTTAAGCAATATCAAGACAAATATAACGTCGCGCTGGTGTATTTATCTGACCATGGTGAATCATTGGGTGAAAGTGGAATGTATTTACACGGTACGCCTTACAGCATTGCGCCGAGCCAGCAAACTCATGTGCCTTGGTTTATGTGGTTACCACAAGACTACACACAAGCTAAAGAAATTGACCGTGAATGTGTTGCCGAGCATGCATCAAGTGGCTCGTACTCACATGACAACTTGTTCCATACATTGTTAGGGCTTTACGGCGTCAGCAGCTCGGTACGTGATCCTAAGTTAGATATCACCACCGATTGTAAAATGAACTAGGGATATACCGATGACAATTTCAGTTTCATCGTCTACGTCAGATGATAATGTTACAAAGAATACGGCAAAGAACGCGACAGCCAAGCAGCCAAAAATTGTGGTGAAACGCCATGGCATTATGCGCTTGCTGTATACCTGCAAACATACCTTTAATGGTTTAAAGTGGATGTGCCGTAATGAAGCGGCATTTCAGCAAGAGTTAATGCTGTTTATTCCATTAACTGTATTTGCTTGTATGGCAAATATTAGTGCAGCACAATCTGCCATGTTAGTGCTGGCGTTACTATTTGTATTGTTTGCAGAACTGGTTAACACTGCAGTTGAAGTAGTGGTTGATCGTATTGGCTTGGAGTTTCATGAATTATCTGGGCTAGCCAAAGATATAGCCTCTGCATTTGTGTTTCTCAGCATGCTGATGGCAGCGATTGTTTGGTGGGTTGTTTTGTGGGCATAATTGCTTAGTTGAGCGTTAATCTGTCCGCAACGTGTCGGCTGTTAACTTATCTCTATGGCTAGCATAGAGATAAGTTTGCTCATGGTAGTTTGTTATCCCGAGTTTAGATTATTTTCCCATTTGGACTGCATCACTCGTAATATGGATATAGGCGTAATTATGATAAAGGACACTCAATGAAAGTGTTGTTAATTGAAGACTCTGAAGCACTTCGTCGCGGCATTAGAGTTGGGTTAGATCATTTAGGTTATACCGTTGATGAAACAGGTGATGGTTCTGAGGGCTTAAGCATGGCGCTCACAAATTCTTATGATTTCATTATTTTGGATCTCATGCTGCCTAATGTAGATGGTCTGAGTTTACTTAAGAGTATTCGTAAATTAGGTAATCAGTCTAAGGTCATTATTTTATCGGCTAAATCACAAGCTGAAGATCGTGTTACTGGCTTATTGGCGGGTGCTGATGATTATCTGAGTAAACCATTTTCGTTTGACGAATTACAAGCCAGATTACTTTGCCTAGGCCGCCGTGGTGAACTCAATCAACAAGTTAAAACTATTTGTGTTGCGAACTTTGTTTTAGACACAAATAACAAATCACTTCATGCAGATGGCCATTACATCGACTTAACCAAAAACGAATTTAAAATTGTTGAATATTTATTTAGTAACCCTAAGCAAGTACTTAATCCTGAACAAATCAGCGAAGCAGTAGTGGGTTCATTTAATCATTTATCGAAAAATACTATCGAGGCTCATTTATCGTCAGTGCGTAAAAAAGCTAAAGCCGTTGGGGTGACGCTACCGATAAAAAATAAACGTGGTTTTGGTTATTTTGTAGGTGAACATTAATGAGATCGTTAACCACAAACCTAGTCAATACCATGACCTATGTGGTATCAGGCATGTTGATTTTGGTGTTTTTGGCGATTGATATCAGTATCGATAATTGGGTCGATGTTGAATTTGATAGCGCGTTAACAGACAAGTCTAACTACCTAAAGACCTTAGTTAAAGTGACGCCAGAAGGCACCGAGTTTGATTTTGCTGGCGAGTTTATGCCTGAATTTGGCACCTCGACTAAAGCAAGCTTTTTTCAGTTGTGGCAAGGCTCAAGCGTGTTTGAACGATCTGAATCGTTGCGTAATTTCGAGGGGGTAGATTTACTTAAAAAAGACATGCCGATCAATAGTGCCTTTTTTGCTGATGTGGTGTTACCTGATGGTCGAGACGGTCGCGCTATGGTGTCTTATTTTGAGCCGCAAGTACCTAAAGTCGATCGTGAAATTATAGGTCAAGTCGAACCCATGTGGTTAACCATAGCCATTACCACAGAAGATTTATCGCAAATTTTGGTGATCATCGATTCTAGTTTAGCCATTGGCTTACTACTGGTGATTGTATTGATCCGCTGGGCCGTAGTGAAGGTGATTCATCGTGGTTTGACCCCGTTGAACGAATTAAACGTGTCGCTAAAAAGCGTTGATGTCACTAAAAAATACATCCCGCTGTCTAGCGAATCAGAACGTTATCTTGAAATTGAACCGATACGTAATGAGTTGAATAAGTTTGTCAAAATTAGCCAACAATACCTACAAACAGAAAAGCGCATTACTGCCGATATCGCTCATGAACTGAAAACGCCCATCAGTGAATTGATTAGCTTGAGTGAAATTTATATTCGTTATCCGGATGATCAGCGTATTGGCG
>NZ_PJAP01000309.1:0-7113 GCF_002836795.1 Shewanella sp. 11B5
CCGGACGATTTGTTACTCAAGATACTAAGCAAGGATTAAGCTGGGTTAATCTTGCTGCACAACAACACAATATTAAGGCGCAACAAACATTAGCTGATTTAGCCTTTGACGGTAAATTAATTCCGCGTGATTTAGCGCTGGCAGAAAAATGGTATCTGCAAATGGTCGCACAAGGAGATAAGTGGGCTCATTTTCGTTTAGGGTTTATTTATTCTGCTGGTGGTGATGGTGTAGTGCGTAATTGCGGCAAAGCAATGGAGCAGTTTAGTGCTGCGGGGGATGCCGTTTCAATGGGCAATATTGCGTGGATATTAGCCACGTGCCCTGAGGCCGAATACCGAGATGGTTCGCGTGCAGTATCAATGTCATTAAAATTACTCGAACAAAATCAAAATGATCCAACGGTATTAGATAATCTTGCGGCCGCGTATGCTGAGCTTGGAGATTTTTCTGCGGCAATTGATACCCAGAAAAAAGCAATTGATGCGTTAAAGAATAATCCTGAGATTGTGCGCAGCGATGAGTTTATTTTACGTTTGAAACAGTATCAGAATAATCAAGCTTATCGAGAAATTATCCCACTGATGTAATGCTCAGGATAAGCAATGTGAGTCATTTACTATTATCAACCGGTCCGTGTATTGACTTGTTTATCAGAAGGGATAATAGCTAATGTTAGTGCTTGAGCACCGATGTTGTTTGGTTTCGTTGATGTGCTTAATGCGCTAACAGAAAAAGGGGGAATTAGCACCCCAAGCACATCAACTGCCGTTCTTTCGCTCGAAATCACGATGCGGCTATCTTAATTGTTCTGACTTAAATCAAACTTAATCGAGTTTGATATCATCAAGGTTTTGCAACTCTAGACGTTTATCCATTAAGTCTTTAACCAAAGGCGTTAAAATTAATTCCATAGCCAGAGACATTTTTCCACCAGGAACAACTAGTGTATTGACGCGTGACATAAATGAGCCTTGGATCATGTTGAGGTAATAAGGGAAATCAACATTATTAATACCGCGAAAGCGAATCACTAAAAAGCTTTCATCTAAGCTTGGTATGTCTTTTGCGCTAAAAGGATTTGAAGTGTCTACAGTCGGCACTCGTTGAAAATTAATGTGTGTCCGTGAAAATTGTGGCGTCATGTGCTTGATGTAATCGTCCATACTACGGACTATCGAGCCCATGACTTTTTCACGACTATGGCCTCTATCATTTGTGTCGCGAATAATCTTCTGGATCCACTCTAAGTTAACAATCGGCACCATGCCTATCAAAAGATCAACATGTTTAGCGACATCGGCATCTTCCGTTACCACACCACCGTGCAGTCCTTCGTAATACAGCATATCGGTATTGGCTGGCAAATCACGCCATTGCGTAAATGTACCGGGCATTTGATTAAATGGCACCGCTTCATCAAAGGTGTGTAAGTAGCTGCGGGTTTGGCCATTACCTGTATCACCATAACTGGTAAAACATTCTTCGAGCTTTTTGAAATTATTCGCTTCGGGACCAAAATAGCTTAAGTTTCGATTTTCAGCCTGTGATTTTCTAATTAACACTTCCATTTCAGCGCGGGTGAAATTATGGAAACTATCCCCTTCAACGAATGCAGCATTGATACCCAACTGTCTAAAAATATGAATGAAGGCAGTTGTGGTCGTAGTTGTGCCAGCACCGGATGAACCGGTTACAGCAATAATAGGATGTTTTGCTGACATATTATTTGCCTAGGTAATGTTGTGGACGTGAAAAATCGAGTCACTAGTTATACGGTAATCATCACCCGTGGGTCAATTATTCGCAGGTAACAATGTGATCATTTTGTAGTAAAACCATCGTTTTGTATTACAGCTAGTCGAAAGATGAACGTGAAATATGCTCGCGTTGCCTAATGGCGATAGACTCATCATCCTCACTATATTCAACCACTAGCTCGCCCTTTTTTAGTGCTAGCTTACATTGGTCCATTGCGCGACTTAATTGTTGTTCGTCTGCGTCACTAAAACTGCCATCTTCAAGTTGTGATAACAGATATTCTTTTATCATACGCTGAAGTACTTCTTGAGGTAATGAAAGTAACGCTTCATAAGGCACAAGCATGGTGTATTTCCTATTTATGACTGACTAAAGACGCGGAGGTATCGTGTTCGGTTGCTGTATCACCTGTAGTTCGAATAAACTCGATGATGCGACGCTCGAGGTAAAAGCGCGGTTTCCAAGGCCAGCCACCTTCAACAAACCCTACATGTCCACCACACTCATGCAACTCGTATTCAACCATAGGTGATAATTGAGCTTGCTTTGGGATCACTTCATCGGTCATGAAGGGGTCATCCTTGGCGTGGATGACTAAAGTAGGCTTGGTGATATGCTGCAAATAGCCAAGGCCGCTAGATTGTTGATAGTAATCATTTACGTCAATAAAACCATGCAAAGGTGCAGTGACTTTATCGTCAAACAAATAAAAGGTATTGAGCATTTTGAGCTGCTCTTTAGTGATCGGCATTTGCTCGGTTAAATCAGCAGTGTTGATTTTGTCGAGCATTTTATGTTGTAAGCGTTTAATTAAAAAGCGTTGATACAGAGTTGAAAAGCCACTTTCTAAGCGTTTAGCACAGGCTCCTAGCGTGAGAGGGGCCGACACCACCACAGCACGTTCAAGTAAGCTATGTTGTTTTTTACTGCCTTGGTATTTTGCCAGTACATTACCGCCCAAGCTGTAGCCGACAGCATACAATGGTGAGTCTGGATAGTAATGCTTTAGTTGCTCTAGGGTATGGGCTAAGTCGTTAACATCGCCGCTATGATAACTGCGAGCTAAGCGATTTGGTTCACCAGAACACCCCCGATGATGGTGAACAACAGCAGACATTTTGGCTTTTTTTGCTTCGATGAGCATTCTGCGTGCATAATGCGATTCAGTGTTACCTTCAAGACCATGAATGATAACTAAGATAGGCGCGCCATTTTGGGCCTGGCCCAGCCAATCTAAATCGATAAAATCGCCGTCGGGTAACTCTTGTCTTTGCCTAAATGTTATTGGTCTGGCCACTTTGAAAATGAATGGCAGAATTGTTTGTACATGCGGGCTAGCAGCCCACCAAGGCGGAGTGAACAAGGTTTTCATAAAAGGAATATTTCTGTAATAGTTTGTGAAAATTTAAACGTATGTTTAAATGTTACTCATGCCACTCTACCACATAAAAAATAGAGACAACAATAAACTCAAGGGGAAGTAAATGAAGCGGCGTACCTTTATTACGGGTGCTTTTGCTGGAACTGCAGCAATAGCACTAGGCGTTAATTTATATTCACCCAGTATCACGACGTCTAGCGATGATATTCATCACCGAGTGTTGTTTAGTGTATTGCTGCCAGTGTTCTTAGACGGTGCATTGCCCGAGGTTCCTAGCCATAGAGAAATCGCGATAAATCGCACATTGGATGCAATTTCACAATCAATTACCCATTTGCCGATTGAACAACAGCAAGAGCTGATGGAATTGTTAGAGTTACTTGAAGGTCGCTTTGGTTTATTGTTGCTCAGTGGCAGTATGACACCGCTATTAATGCGTGAACCACAGCAATTGATCGACATGTTAGAGTTTTGGCGTAACAACTATTTGGACATGTTAACAACCGCTTATAATGGGTTACGTGAATTGATAATGGCAAGTTACTACGCCTGTCCGGAACATTGGGGCAATTTACGTTATGTAAAGCCTACTTTCTTGGTGCATAACGCGCATTAACCCCCTTATGTAAGGAGCTCTCCCTTGGCCATTATTGATCCTATTATTACCGGATTAAGTGCAGGCTGGCATCATATTGATGCCAGTACCTTAGAAATGGATCGTCACTTTGACGCTGATGTTGTTATTGTTGGTACCGGAGCGGGCGGTGGCACCGCAGCAGAAATACTCACTGAAGCTGGATTGAAAGTGATTATGATTGAAGGCGGCTCGCTTAAATCATCAACTCACTTTGATATGGAAGAGCGCCACGCTTATCCGAATTTGTACCAACAAGCTGCTGCAATGAAAACTGCTGATAAAGGTATTGGTATATTTCAAGGTCGAACGGTAGGCGGTTCAACCACGGTCAATTGGACTACTTCAATTAGAACCCCCGAGCAAACCTTGGCCTTTTGGGAGCAAGAAAAGTCAGTAAAAGGCCTGTCTTCGCAAGATTTACTGCCTTGGTTTGAGTTAATGGAACAGCGGCTCAACATTGAACAGTGGCAGTTTGAACCCAATAGAAATAATGGTGCATTGCGCGAAGGTTGTGAAAAACTGGGTTGGGATTACACCGTTATTAAACGTAATGTTAAAGGTTGCTGGAATACCGGTTATTGTGGCATGGGTTGCCCCGTAAACGCCAAGCAATCAATGCTAGTGACCACCATACCTGCTGCCTTAGACAAAGGCGCAACGCTGATTTCTCGCGCTAAAGTGATCAAACTTGAACACAAAGGCGATCAAGTTGTTGGTTTAACGGCCCAGGCATTAACCGAAGGGCTAAAGCCAACATCGGTGAACATTACCTTTAGTGCGAAACATTATATTTTAAGTGCGGGTGCAGTTCATACACCAACGATATTAATGCGTTCTAACACCCCAGATCCACATAAACAATTAGGTAAAACGTTTTTACATCCGTCATTGTTATCGGGCGGTATTTTTGCAGAACAAATTAATGGTCACAGTGGTGCGCCGCAATCTATCTATTCAGATGAATTTGTTTGGCGTGATGGCGCGTCTGGTGATCTAGGTTATAAGCTTGAAGTTGCGCCTGTACATCCCGTGTTGATAGCATCTAAAACCATTGGTTATGGTGTGAGCCACGCACAATTAATGGCTAATTTTAACCAAATGCAGGTGACTATTGCGCTTATTCGTGATGGTTTCAATCAGCAATGTCCTGGTGGTCAGGTAAGATTAACCGATACTAGTTTGGCGTTAGATTATCCTTTAGATAAAGGTTTTTGGGACGGTGCTCGTAGGGCATTTTTGTCGATGGCCGAATTACAATTTGCTGCAGGTGCCAAAAAGGTGTTGCCGATGCATGATGGCTTGGCTTTTCTTAATTCGTGGAGTGAAGCAAAGCAGGCTATTAATAATGCCGATTTAGGTTTATTAAAAACCATTGTCGCGTCGGCCCATGTGATGGGCGGTTGTGCAATGGGTGAAGATAAAACCCTTTCAATGGTCGATGGTTTTGGTAATTCGCATTACCTTGAAAATTTATCGGTGATGGATGGTTCGGTATTCCCAACCAGTTTAGGCGCGAATCCGCAGTTGTCTATTTATGGTATTGTGGCTCGAAATGCAACGGCATTAGCACAAAAATTGACTCAAACTGGCTAGATTAACTAGCTTGATATGCCGCCGGTGGGCGGTATATCAAGGTAATATTACAAGTCGTAACCAGACAATGTGTTACGAGTTAGTCAAACCTACTTGGGTGGTTAATTCAGCCATAATGCTTCCATCTAAGCCAAATAAGCTAAGATAGTGTTGTATATTACTCGGCTCAGTATTATCAGGCTCAGTATCTAACGTTGTCCTCTGCAGCAAGTTCAATTTATGCAATAACATGTACTGAGATTTACGTTCCATAATTAGCTCTACGTCGAGCATTTTTTGATATTCTTCACTGTCTAAGTGTACTTTAGCAATCCGACGTAATCGTCGATAAGGTTGCAACACATTTTCTTCCCATTGTTCTATAGCACCCGTTAATAATTCCCACTGCTGCTGGGTTAACACATAATGTTGTTGATCTAGGAATTGAGCTAATAGTAAAAGGTTAACATTTACTTGGTAACTATCTTGTAAGCTTATGTAAAACTTAGGATTAATTGAATAGTTTTGTTCGCAATCACGCCAAATTAAATAGCTGAATGTTTGGTGGTGAGAAGGCCGCGACATACCGTATTCCTTGTTGCCTTTGTGATGCTATTTTACACCACAAATGACAATAAAATAATGAAGAGCAATTGCTTATAGGCAATCTTGCTCAAAAATATCGATCTGCTCTTGAATCTCTAACCAATGCATTTCACTTTCATCCATAGCTTGAGTCAGCGTAGTCCGTTCGTTGAGAACATTGGTCATTTTAGCTTTGTTCTCTGTTTCGTATAAGCTGCCATCGGCTAACTCAATTTCTAATTCGGCTAATCGGGCATTAATTTTTTGCTGTTGAGTTTCTAACTTTACTTGTTGTTTTTTCAGCGGCGATACTTTCTGACGTAATTCAGCTTCCATTCTTTTTTGCTGTTTTTTATCAACAGCATCGCTGCTAGCGCCTACATCTGTTTTGTTGTTGGCTTGTGCTAGTTTAGCGGCATCTAGCAACCATTGATGGTAGTCATCTAAGTCGCCATCAAAAGGTGTTACAACACCTTGGTCAACTAAGTAATAATCACTACAACTTAATCGTAATAGGTGACGATCGTGTGACACGATAACCATTGCGCCCTCAAAGGTTTGCAATGCCATGGTGAGTGCGTGACGCATCTCTAAATCTAAATGGTTGGTCGGTTCATCGAGTAATAGTAAATTTGGACGCTGCCAAACCACTAATGCTAATACTAGGCGGGCTTTTTCGCCGCCAGAAAACGGCCGTACTGGCGATAAGGCCATATCACCATTAAAGCCAAACCCACCTAAAAAGTTACGTAATTCTTGTTCGCGAACACTTGCTGGCGCGAGTCTAGCCAAGTGTTGCATTGGAGAATCATCAAGCGTTAAAAATTCAACTTGATGCTGAGCAAAATAACCAATATTTAATCCTGGGTTAGGTTGATACTTACCCGTTTTGGCTTGTAGTTGGCCTGATAACAGTTTGATCAGCGTTGATTTACCGGCACCATTTCTACCCAACAAACCAATACGCGCACCAGGAACGAGATTTAACTCAACCTGTTTCAGGATGGTATTATCTTCATAACCAATAGAGACATTTTCCATTACCACTAATGGGTTCGGTAGCGCTTCTGGTTCTCTAAAGGCCATTTGAAATGGATTGTCTACTTGCGATGGCAGCAACTCGGCCATGCGCTCGAGTGCTTTCAAGCGGCTTTGTGCTTGTTTAGCTTTACTGGCT
>NZ_PJAP01000310.1:0-7105 GCF_002836795.1 Shewanella sp. 11B5
TACGTTGATTACAGGCTTACGACCACACACCGTCTTCTGTTTTACCTTGTATTTCTACATCGGCCAGTTTGAATTCAGGCTTGTTAGTGGTTTTAAGTTTAACTTGATAATCGCGTGTTAAATTTACGATGGTCGGGGTTAACAGCATTATGGCGCTGATGTTCACTACCGTCATTAAACCTAGTGCCATGTCGGCCATGTTCCACACTTCTTTTAATGAGGCATTCGCTCCCCAATACACCATGCTTAAATACAAAAGTGTATAAATGGTGCGGCCATAGATATTGTCGAGCTTAAATAAATGTAAGTTACTTTCGGCGTAGGCGTAGTTGGCTACCACAGAAGTAAAAGAGAATAGGGTAATAATGATAGCAACAAACATATCGCCGCTTATTCCCATATGGTAAGTCATGGCGTTTTGAGTGATCCTAATACCTTCCATTTCAGAGCCAATACTGCCTTGAGCCAATAAAATCACAATCGCGGTACAACTACACAACACCATAGTGTCGATAAACACCCCAAGCATTTGTACGTAACCTTGTGCAACCGGGTGATTAGGAACCGGTGTGGCACCAGCTGCGGCATGCGGCACACTACCAGCGCCGGCTTCATTAGAATATAACCCGCGTTGAATACCGTTTTTAATCGCAGCACCCAGTGCGCCAGCCGCCGCTTCATTTAACCCAAAAGCAGAGTTAATAATATCCATCAATACTCCAGGTACTTGCTGGATATTAATAATGGTGACCACCACTGCGGATAAAATAAATGCCAATCCCATAAACGGCACCACGAACTCAGCAAAACGCGCAATACTGCGAAGACCTCCCATAACGATGATGCCAGCAATAAAGGTAATAACCGCACCGGAATATACTGGCGATAACTCGAAAGTGTGGTTGAGTGCGTCAGTAATCGTGTTGGCTTGCATGGCACTGAAACTAATGCCGTAACCCAGGAATAAACACAGCGCGAATAATACCGCTAACCAAGGTTTATTCAGCCCAGCGCGGATATAATAAGCGGGTCCACCGCGGTATTCTTTATGGTCGTCGCGCACTTTATACAACTGACCTAAAATACTTTCGGCAAATCCGGTTGCCATACCCAGTAGTGCGATAACCCACATCCAAAATACTGCGCCGCTGCCACCCAACGAAATCGCCATAGCGACACCGGCTAAATTACCAGTTCCCACACGGGCAGACAGGCCAGTACACAAAGCTTGATACGAGCTAATGCCAGATTTGTCACCTTGTGTGCTGCCTTTCATCACTTTAAACATGTAACCAAAATGGCGAAGTTGAATAAATCTTAATTTTAATGAAAACCATATACCGGCAAATACCAATATATAAATGAGTACTTGGTACTCGCCCCATAGCACATTGTTGGCGAGCGATATAATGTCGTTAATCATTGAACAACTTCCTTGGTTTTATCGTTTTATTATTAGATATTTAAAAAGGTTACATTTCGAAAAAATGACCTATGAATGCAAACATAGCCAACGTCCAAATGCGTTAATAACCCTGTAAGAGGGGTTATAATGCAGTTGGTTGACTTTGTTATTTGAATCGATATGCATTGTATCTACATATTTAACGCTAGGCGAGGCGTTTTTGTTAGTTGTTAACTTTATTTTTGACTAAAAAAGTGAGTCTGCTTTGCAGAATTAATATCGTTAATATTGGCACTTCAAGGGTAAATTTTTGATAAAATGCTCCACAATTGCCGTGTTGTAAGGCTCTAACATTTGAAAGCGGGTTCTTTAGCTTAATACATCATAAAAATTAGGATAAATAATAGTATGACAAATGCGAGTCTGCCTTTTAATGCAAATCAGCAACAATTAGCGTTACTGCGATTAGTCAATTGGGGCCTTAAAATCGGCCTTATTCTGTTTGCTACCGACTTATTTGGCTTAACCACGCCTCCAGTAACCTTGTCTTACGTGCTCATATTTGAAGCTTGTTATGTCGGCTTTAGCTACCGATTTCATCGACTCAGCATGAACAACAATGGTTTGTTGTTTTTAACCTTATTGTTAGACACCTTGTTTTGGGCTACCTGGTTATATTTTACCGGTGGAGCAACCAATGCCTTTGTTTCATTGCTGTTATTACCGATTGCGATTTCAGCGATTACCTTACCTAGATGGGCACCGTGGTGCTTAACCATCGTATCGACGATATTTTATACTTTGATGATTGTTGATATCACCGAACAAAATAGTGTCTCGGTAATGGATCATGACATGAGCCAAATGCCAATGGCTGCAAATCATGTTATGCCTGCAAGCCACAGTATGGACATGGGATCGCACTATTTAGGCATGTGGTTTAACTTTGTTATTTCCGCGTTGGTGTTAACCGTCACCGTAGGCTTTATTGCTAAACGCATTAGGCAAAAAAATGCCGAGCTACGTTATTTACGAGAAGCCCAGTTACGCCAGGAAAAAATATTGGCCTTAGGCACCGCATCAGCGCAAATGGCCCACCAACTAGCAACGCCATTAGCCACATTGCGTTTACTCACCGATGAGTTAGTCGATACCCATCATGATGCAGAACAAATGGAATTGATCAGCGAAATGCAGCAAGCGTTGAATCGCTGCGAGGTCACCTTAGCAGACTTACGTTTAGCGACCGAGTCGATACGAGAGCATAAATTGACAGAGCAGCGTGTCGACAAATTAGTGGCAACCTTAACCGAACAGATAAGTTTGTTGATGCCAGAAGCACAACTGAATATCGCCATAGCACCACAAGTTGAGTCATGTATAGTCATGACCGACATGAGCTTGTTGCCTGCATTAATGGCGTTAATTCAAAATGGTATTCAAGCCAGTGAAGATAATCAACACCAGACCCGCGTAGATATCAATATTGGTTTGTCACAACCCAATCAGCTGAGTATGACTATACGTGATTACGGTGTCGGCATTGCGACTCATTTATTACAAACTTTAGGCAGTAACATGGTAAAAAGTCCCAAAGGGATGGGCATCGCGGTATTATTAAGTCACACCAGCTTTGAGCGTTTAGGCGGTAAGTTATACCTTAAACCACATTCAGAATGCGGCACAGAAGCCATCGTGACGTTGCCGTTAAGCGTACAAAAAACGAGTTGAAGCTATTTTAAACGAATAGAAGCGTGTCGAAGTAAACAGACGTTGAAATAAATCGAAATTGAAATAATAGACGTTGAAATAAATAGAAGCTGAATTGAGAACATCATGAACAAGCTATTGATTATAGAAGATGATTTAGCCCTAGCGACCATATTAGCTCGCCGCCTTGGCAAACATGGCTTTGAGTGTAAAACCTGCCATCACGCCAGCGACAGTTTATTAATGGCCAGGCAATTTGTGCCAACGCATATCGTGTTAGACATGAAACTGGCTGAACATAATGGTTTGTCGTTAATTAAACCGTTAAGACAATTATTACCCAACGTCCACATGGTATTGCTCACTGGCTTTGCCAGCATCGCGACTGCGGTAGAAGCCATCCGCCTCGGCGCAGACAATTACCTCGCCAAACCCGTCGACACTCAAACCTTATTAAATGCATTATTAGTCACACCAGACACTACAACGACTTATGGTGATATTGAAGAACTACCCCTTAACCCCAAACGGGTCGAATGGGAACACATTCAACAAGTCCTCGCCACCAACAATGGTAACGTATCAGAAACTGCCCGCCAACTGGGCATGCACCGCAGAACCTTGCAGCGCAAGTTATTAAAAAAGCCAACGGCAGATAATCGGTAGAATAGGGGAGTTGTGTGTTTGTCCTACTTTGGACAAAGGGTGTTTTTAGATATTGCTTCATGGCCTGCGGCCACCAACGTCGTGGCGCTTTACCCACACCAGACCAAGAGGAAACCAACGGCTGTTCCCTCTTGGATCTCCCAGCCGCACCACAACATTTTCGCTATTTACAAAACAAGAACTGCGAAAATGTCGCCATGGTGTCAGATTTAACTTTGACCGGCATTTGTAGATCGCTTCGGCCTTATTCGAAAATGCTAACGCTTACGATGGGGCGTCCCTTCCCCTCGAAAGCGAGCTGGCCGTCCATGGCCAGCTCACGCTATTTTCTTCAACGGCCTCAAGTTCAGAGTTGAATAATGCATTTATGAACTAGAACAATAACTGTGGTGTGATATACATTGCCGTTGAACGTGACACAACATAAATAAATGAGTATAACTATTAGAGGTTTAGTTGTGCTTATCAAACTAATAAAATGGATTTCAGTACTATTAATTTTTAGTAAGGTATTAACGGATTATGAAGCGTAGATTTATTTTTATATTTTTAATGATGATTTGCGCTGTTTCTGGATGCAGCAGTATTCCACTAACAACAATGTATAAAATGATGAGTGTCAATCCGCTAGAACTTGAACCAAGTGAGATAGTTGTCGCGGTTCAAGCCCCTAATGGAATCGTGGTTAGTAATAACGACGTAGTGATTAAGTTTGAATTTACAACGAATGACCCAAACTATAATTTTGAGGACGAGTATTTTGTAAAATTGAATGCTAAATACGTATTACCTAATGAGTTAACACAAGAAATAAATCGAGACAGTAAGTTTTATATTTTGCAATTGAGTCAAGATGATACGTTAAAAATACTTCGAGGGCAGGAGCTTGTAAAGAAATACAGAATGAACAATAGCGATGGCGGAGGAAGCTTTAATCTTAGTGTCGAGTCTGTATGTGAAAATAGTCAGTTTTCTGTTAAAAATAATGAATTAAACGTGTTTTTAAAACTTAATGAGAATGATGAGTTTTTTACCTTTATGGAACACGTTAACGTGTTAGAGATCGGTGAAGACAAATCTGGTTATATTAAACCTATTAGGTCTTGCACATAGCCATGACCGTTGTGGCGCTTAGTCCATACCAGACCAAGAAGAAACTGTATTGGCTAACGAAAGTTGGACATTACTTCAGAAGTTATCTAGCTTATTTTTGGACAGAAACGTCTTAGGTTGATCCCCTCAGACGTACTTTAACCAAAGCTTGTTAGAACTGAAGCACTAAAGTCTTAAGTCTTAAGTCTTAAGTCTTAAGTCTTAAGTTCAGATGATGATAAGTATGGCTAAGTTCTGAAATACTTAAGAAGCTATTGAGATTATCTCCACATTAATTAGACTATTTAAAGTCACTACTTAAAAAGTAACCCTAGGTTATAGGGCTACTCAGTACTAGCAATCTTTCTTCCTGAAAGTAAAAGAGCACTTTTAAGTCGCGCCATAAGCAATTGATTATTAGATGCTTTTACTATTACAAGCATTGAACTCGACTATTCAGCCAACACTTTTTTAAACTGGACATGTTTAACTCGATTTGAGGACATCTTGAACCCAGTAATTACGCTTTCGGGGTTTCTTTCTATATGGATGACACCAAGGTTGCGACTGACCAGCATATCTTGTTGCACCGCATCAAGCTTAGATACCAGACTGTTACCTATATGAAGCTGTAGCTCACCGTCAATTATCTTGATGTGGTAATTGACCATTAATGCTTCACTGTAAAAATTTCCCGTAAATTGGGCTAATTGGTCGCCGTTGTAATTGGCTGGTGTGTACTCATCACATATAAAGGGATCCCGACCATTTACCGAGACTGACATTTGATTACTTTTAGGCATAAAAGTCATAATGACGTTAGCAGACACACCCATTAGCTTGAACTGCTTTTCGGAAAGAGGGGCTAAATCATATTCTCGTTCGGGGGCTGGTGATAGCTTTAACTTTCCCTGTTTAATATACACATGACGTGAATCACTTCTATCTTCACTCCAATAGTGACCAGAAAAATTCTTTAACTGATCTGCGTTAAGTTCAATAAACTGCGGCGCACTTTCAACTTCTTTTTTGTAGAACTGATTTAAATATAGATCAGCAACTTGGCGTGCTAAACCAGTTGAATAAGCATCCTCTCTGTTCGCTAGGACAATGACTGAAAATTTTTGCTCTGGAAATCTAATCAGATTCGACTTAAAACCGCCAAACCACCCTGCGTGGTCTATCTGTTTAAGCCCTTTATAATCACTTATACGAAGCCCTGAAGCATAATCAAGTTGCTCACCGTTATTGAGCGTTCCAACGGTTGTCATTTTTTCCCAAAAGTTTTTATCAAACACTTTTTGTTGATAAAACTCATCGTCCCATTTTTTTAAATCTTCTACAGTAGTTAAAATGCCGCCATCACCAATAAGATCTAATGTTGACATGTTAATTTCGAATTCAGGTCCAGAGAAGGGGGTATATCCATAGGCTTTATTTTTCACAATACGGTTATGATTATTATGAAACCGCGTATTGTGCATCTTCAGAGGCTTAAAGATTTCATTGTCAGCGAATGAGGCCATTGAAACTCCCGTTACCTTTTGCACTATTTGTGCAAGTAACCAATAACCTGAATTACTGTATAAAAACTCCTCCCCAGGATTGAAATTAAGTGATGGTTGAGCGGTCAACCACCCCATGACCTCTGCATCATCATAGTAATCATCAGTTCGAAAACCTTTTAACTCTTTAAGGTTAAAATAATCTCTAACCCCACTAGTGTGGTGGAGCAAATGTCTTATGGTGATGTCTTTTGCATAATCTGGAAAATCTGGAAAGAAAGAGTAGAGCGAATCGTTTAAATTCAAATTTTGTTGCTGAACTAATAGGAGAATAGTCGCTGCTGTGAATTGTTTTGAGGTAGATGCAATTCTAAAAACGGTGGTTGGAGTATTAGGGACTGAGTGCTCGATATTGGCTAAGCCATATCCTTTACTGAAAATGAGTTTGCCTTCTTTAATAACTGCTACAGTGCCGCCTGGCTGGTCAACTTGTTCCCATTCGGAAAAAATACTATCAATGTCAAACTGGCTAGGCTCAGCAATAGCATCTGGGCGAAATGTAGAAATAACAATAAACACACTCACGAGGATTAATGATCTGATTTTTAGCAACTTAAACTCCATTTTAAAATTACATGTCTTCTTTTAGTCCACTGTATTCTATTTTTGTTCAAAATACTTACAAGTGAACATCTCCTTGGTAACTCTTGTCCTCGATTGCAAGCCA
>NZ_PJAP01000311.1:0-7098 GCF_002836795.1 Shewanella sp. 11B5
TCCAGCTAAAAAATGCGTTATTTCGTATTCTACGACAATAAATAAAGTGGCTATTTGCTGATAATTTAACAGCAAATCTCACACTTTTAATAAGTTTGAGTATATTATGGGGATCAATTCTTATGTTTCAAGGCCTAAAGGCATAACAAACTCGAATATGACTAAAATGTTCCAGACTATCGGTCTCATCGGTAAACCACATCATCAAGGGACTAACCTCACGTTAACTCGTTTGCATCATTGGTTAAGCATGCAGGGCTTTAAGGTGATCGTTGAAGGACGTGTCTCTGCAGAGCTAGGAGCGGATGTGTGTTCAATGGACCTACTTGAAATGGGTGAGCATTGTGACTTAGCCATCGTAGTGGGTGGTGATGGCAATATGCTAGGAGCAGCCCGAGTATTGGCTCGTTTCAATGTTGCAGTGATTGGTGTAAACCGGGGTAACTTAGGCTTTTTAACCGATTTACCTCCCGATAACTTCGAAGAGGCCTTGTCTAAAGTTCTCAGCGGTGAATTTGAAACTGAGCATCGTTTTTTATTGGAGGCTGAAGTTCACCGCCACGGTAAAATTACTGCCAGTAATACCGCCGTCAATGAAGCAGTACTTCACCCTGGAAAAATTGCTCATATGATCCAGTTTGAGGTTTATATAGACGAACAGTTTATGTATAGCCAACGCGCTGATGGCATGATCGTGTCCACGCCGACAGGTTCAACAGCTTATTCTTTGTCCGCTGGCGGTTCAATATTAACCCCTAATCTGCAAGCACTTATTTTAGTGCCCATGTTTCCTCATACCTTGTCTTGCAGACCCATTGTAGTCGATGCCTGTAGCACCATTAAATTAGTGGTATCACCTGAAAATGGCGAAAACCTTGAAGTCAGCTGTGATGGTCATGTCCATTTAGCCGTATTACCCGGTGATGAAATTTTTATTCGCCGTTCAAATGAACGCCTAAGACTCATCCATCCAAAAGGTCATAATTATTTTCACGTATTACGTAACAAATTAGGTTGGGGAAGTAAACTTTTCTAACAGTTTGAGCTCGGTCACAACCCTATCACTTTTCTAGTGAGCCCCTTCACATTACCAAATGCTAATTAATTATATTGTAAGCCAATCGATAACTCGCTTGGTTTTACTTTATATGAACTGCCACATCCCTAAAAAACGTGACCTCAAACACGCACTAAAAACCTCGCATCAGACTCGCTTCACAGTTCTATCGGCTAATGCACTTTCTCGTGTGTTAGATGATCTCGATCAACACTTTTAACACTTAAATAACGTCTATTACGCCCTAGTTAGCCAAATGCTAACAAATAATAACAATTTAGTACCCACTTATAGTGATACGAGGTATGCATGACAATATTACAAATACTAGCAAGCTTAACCCCCATTATTAGCGTAATGGTATTCTTAGTGCTTATGCGCTTACCAGCGTCTAAAGCAATGCCCATATCCATGGTCGCTACAGGCCTTGTAGCAATGTTTATTTGGCAAATGGATACGCAACTTCTTGCGGCATCTGTCGTTGAAGGTCTTCTCGCTGCGTTAACGCCGCTGACCATTATTTTTGACGCGGTATTTTTGTTAAATACCCTTAAATATTCTGGCGCCATGGACACGATTCGTTCTGGCTTTACCAACATCAGTGCAGATGCACGTGTTCAGGTGATTATTATTTGCTGGTTGTTTGGCTCGTTTATTGAAGGTTCTGCAGGCTTCGGTACTCCAGCAGCCATCGGCGCACCGCTACTAGTATTATTAGGTATCCCACCCATTGCTGCTGCCGTAGTGGCCTTGATTGCTGATTCAACATCAGTGTCATTTGGTGCAATTGGTTTACCAGTGCTATTTGGGATGGAACAAGGCTTAACGGAAGGCGGCGTAAACATGGCAGCAGCTCAAATTGCTGAACATGGTGGCACCTTCGCAGGTTACGCACAGTACATTGCTAAACACATGATCACCATAGATTTAATGACAGGTACATTAATTCCGTTAGTGATGGTTTGCGTATTAACAGGCTTTTTTGGTCGCAACAAATCAATTAAAGAAGGTTTACAAGTTTGGAAATTTGCAATATTTGCCGGTTTTGCCTTTACCATACCAGCATGGTTAATTAACTACTTTGCAGGTCCTGAGTTTCCATCGGTTATTGGCGCACTTGTCGGTATGGCGTTAGTTATCCCTGTCGCGAGAAAAGGCTGGTTACTGCCATCAACACCTTGGTGTGACTTTACCGAAAACGACAATAAATCAGATGAAGAATTAGCGATTAACCAAACACCGGTTAAATTTTCACAAATTGCCGCTTGGTCTCCATACATCATTATGGCGTCGCTATTAGTCTTATCTCGTGTCGTTGCTCCATTTAAAAGCTGGTTACTCGGCTTTAACATCAGCTGGACAGGTTTATTAGGCACAGAGCTTAAAGCTGGCTTTGCTACATTATATGCACCGGGGATCTTCTTTGTTGTTGTATGTTTATTCGGTTTTATCTTATTTAAAATGAAACCAACTGCGATGAAGCAATCAATAACCGTTTCTTGTCGCTCAATGTTACCAACAATCATTTCACTAGGTGCATCAGTACCTATGGTGAAAATATTCCTAAATTCAGGAGAAAATGGTGCAGGTCTAGCTTCAATGCCTGTTGCATTAGCAGACCTATTGGCCAATAGCATGGGTTCAGTTTGGGCTTGGGTTTCACCTATTGTCGGTATTTTTGGTGCATTCCTATCGGGTTCTGCGACATTCTCAAACATGATGTTCTCGGGCCTGCAGTACTCTGTTGCCGACAACATCGGTATGAATCATGCAATGGCCCTAGCCTTACAAGGTATTGGCGCCAATGCGGGCAACATGATGTGTGTGATGAACGTCGTGGCTGCTGCTACTGTGGTAGGTATGGCAGGCCGAGAATCTGAAATTATTCGCAAAACAATGCCTATCGCACTGGGTTATGCCCTAGTTGCAGGCACTATTGCTGTTATCTGGGGGGGATTCTAATTAACGCTAAAGTTACTTATATTCTAACGATAACAATACAACAGCAGGCACAAAATGCCTGCCGTTCATTCGAGTGTAAAGAGAGCATGTTATGACTATTAATTATCAAGTAGTGATGGATACGTTAACGTCACAGCTCGGCAGTCACGCCGTATCTAATGATCCAGTGCGTCGTTTTGCTTGGTCAACTGATGCCAGTTACTTTCGTATCGTACCTGAAATTGTGGTACACGCAGATACTCCAGAACAAGTTAAAATAACCCTTAATATCGCCAGAGCACATAATGTGCCCGTAACCTTTCGTGCTGCCGGTACCAGTTTATCGGGCCAAGCAATTGGTGATGGCATTTTACTTATTTTGGGTCATGATGGTTTTAGAAACATTGAAATTAGTGAAGATAGAAATTCAATCACTCTAGGTGCTGCGGTCATTGGTTCAGATGCCAACATGGCATTAAAACCTTACAATAAAAAAATTGGTCCCGATCCTGCCACACTAGCCTCTGCGCAAATAGCCGGTATGGTGGCAAATAATGCATCAGGCATGTGTTGTGGCACCGCACAGAACAGCTATCAAACCATTAAATCAGTTAAATTAATGCTTGCCGATGGTACTGAACTTGACACAGGTTGCCCGCATTCAAAAGCGGCATTTGGTACGTCGCATCCTATGTTGCTCACAGCATTAACCGATTTGGCACAATTGACGCAGAATAACCCAACACTATCAGCTCGGATCCATAAAAAGTTCTCAATTAAAAACACCACGGGTTACAGCATTAATGCATTAGTGGATTTTAGCGATCCATTTGACATCATTAATCACTTAATTGTGGGCTCAGAAGGCACACTTGCGTTTGTCAATGAAGTCACTTATCACACGGTTGAAGAAGCGCAATTTAAAGCTTCTGCCATGGCGGTGTTCTTCAATATGGAAGATGCTGCCAGCGCAATACCACCGATTAAAGGTGATAGTGTGGCCGCAGCAGAATTACTTGATTGGGCATCAATTAAATCGGTTACCGGTAAAACTGGTATGCCTGAATGGCTGAGTGATTTACCAGAAGGTTCAGCCATTTTACTCATTGAGTGTCGTGCTAATGACCCAGAAACGTTAGCGCAATACACTCAAGATGTGATCACAAAAATCGCTCACATTGATACTGAACGTCCTATTGAATTCAGCAATGATCCCGCTGTATTTGGAAAATATTGGGCCATGCGTTCTGGTTTGTTCCCAATTATTGGCGGCGCTAGACCTAAAGGTACATCCGTTATTATTGAAGATGTTGCATTTGAATTACAGCATTTGGCCAGTGCAGCGGCAGACTTAACCGCATTATTCCATAAACACGGTTACCCTGAAGGGGTTATTTATGGCCATGCTTTAGCGGGTAACTTCCACTTTATTATCACGCCAACATTTGCCTCACAAGATGACATCAATCGTTTCCAAGACTTTATGCAAGATGTCGCTGAAATGGTGATCAATAAGTACGATGGTTCTATGAAAGCAGAACATGGTACTGGTCGAGCTGTAGCCCCCTTTGTCGAAATGGAATGGGGCACTGACGCTTATACGTTAATGAAGCAAATCAAACAGATTTTCGACCCAAGTAAATTGTTAAATCCTGGGGTAATCCTCAATGATGACACGCTAGTACATGTAAAAAACATCAAACCTTGTCCAGTGGTAGATGACTTTGTCGACAAATGTATTGAGTGTGGTTTCTGTGAGAAAACTTGTCCTACATCGGCGCTAAATTTCTCACCTCGTCAACGTATTGCGGTACTACGAGAAATTGAACGCTTAGAACAATCAGGTGATAAAAAAGCGGCAGCAGAAATGCGTGCTAGCTCTAAATACGATGTTATTGATACCTGTGCAGCATGTCAGTTGTGTACTATTGCTTGCCCTGTTGATAACAGCATGGGGCAGTTAGTGCGCAAATTACGTACACCTTACATCACCACTACAGAACAAAAAGTACTCGACTTCCAGGCCAAGCATTTTGGTGCAGTAAACCAAGTGATCAGCACAGGTTTTGACATCTTAGGTATTTTGCACAAAGTGACTGGCGATGGCATTACCAACTCGTTGATGAAAGCCGGTCGTTTAATTACGAAAGAAGTGCCTTATTGGAATCCAGACTTCCCTAAAGGTGGCAAAGTGGCTAAGCCATCAGCCCACAAACCGGGTCAGCAAACGGTTTTATACTTCCCTGCTTGTGGTGGCAGAACCTTTGGCCCAACACCAAAAGATCCTGACAACCGCACTCTGCCAGAAGTGGTTATCACTTTACTTGAACGTGCTGGCTACAATGTAATTATTCCAGAGAATACCCGTCATTTATGTTGTGGACAGATGTGGGAATCAAAAGGTGATTTTAAAAACGCTGATGCTAAGCGTGATGAACTGATTGAAGCACTCAGTAAATTGTCTGAAAATGGCAAAGTACCTGTGGTGGTTGATGCACTATCTTGTACTTATCGCACATTAACGGGTAATCCTAAGGTCAAAATAACTGACTTAGTCGAGTTTATGCACGACGAATTGTTACCTAATATGGCTATCACCAAGAAATCGAACGTCACCTTACACCAAGGCTGTAGTGCCCGTAAGATGAAATTAGAACCTAAGCAACAAGCCATTGCTGATGCATGTGCTAATCATGTAGTGTTGCCAGCAGGCATTAGTTGTTGTGGTTATGCGGGTGAGAAAGGACTTTATAAACCTGAAATTAATGCCAGCGCACTGCGTAACATTAAGAAACTCATCCCAGCAGAAACGAAAGAAGGTTACTACGCTAACAGAATGTGTGAAGTAGGCTTAACCCAACACAGTGGTATTTCTTATCGCCATTTAGCTTATTTACTAGAAGAATGTACTCGTTAAACTAACGGACAATCACAGTAAATAGCGTAAACAATAAGGGCATTGATATTATATCAATGCCCTTAATTTTTGTTTGCATACTTAACACTAATTCTCATATTCAACGTTAATTATTGGACTCAACGAATTGTCCTATCCAATCGAATTGTCCTATCAAAACGAGCAGTCCAACTCAGACTAAGCCTATAAACACGCCAGTAACTGTTGCTGTAATCGTTGATGTTCAAGTGGCATATCACTAATAATTTCAACCCGAGTATCTAACGCATCATCAAGCTCATTAAGCATCAACTTATCATCCACCATATTGACACTCAACACCCCATCATAGGTGATAACAATAGCTTTTAATCTCAGCACATTTTCCATTTTAACCGTGTCTACCCACGCCATGAATTGCTCAAAATGAAAACAATGTTCTGCTGAAAATACCCAACCACTACTGTAACAGCCTTCACCCTGGTTAGTTTTGTGAATAAACCCCGCTGGAGAAAATTCAGGAGTATCGATATCGCTCAATGGTGGTTCGTTAGACAGCCAGTTATCCATAAGCGTTTTCCGCCCTAATAGCCGTTGTCCCGCTTGCACCGTTTGATACTTTGTCGGGGTATTTAAGCGCAATATTAACTGTTGGATTAGGTCAACATCAGTAAAATGATTATCGACATTAATAAGTGGTGTCTGTTGTAAATGTAACGTGCTGAGGAATTGCTGTAACTGTACATGATCTGTTTCAGTGTAATGCTGTGTTTTGTTGGCCAACAGCACATCCGCCATTTGTAATTGCTGCGCAAACGTATCATGATTTTGATAGCGCGGATCGCTGACTTTACGCGCATCAACCAGACATACACTACTTTGCAAAGTAATAACATTTCGATAATATTCAGATGTTAATAACTTCACGATTTCGGCAGGATGTCCAAGCCCAGTAGGCTCTATCAATAACCGGTCCGGTTTAGTCTGCTGAATAAGCTGATTTATCGCGACTTGAGTAGGTAAGCCAGAAACACAACACAGGCAACCACCTGGCACTTCTTTTATGACAATACTGGCAGGTTTTGCTGGTGTAGCATCAGGATGACTACTTTCATTACCAGCAGCGGTAGCATTTAACAACCCGCCATCAATACCTATTTCGCCGAACTCATTTACCAACACGGCCCACACTTCGCCTTTAGGT
>NZ_PJAP01000312.1:0-7012 GCF_002836795.1 Shewanella sp. 11B5
GCCTTCTATATCCACAAGTTGAAAAAACTGCGGCATATTAAAAACAGGGGATCGTTGTTTTTGCTCGTCAAAAACATATAAATGACTTTCTTTGGCAACAAAATCATTAATGCTAGTGTGTTGATATTGTAAATGTTCAAGCTGATTATTATCGTCCGCAATAAACACATCAAGAGTTTGATGACGTTCACGTAAAAAATACTGCTTCGCTCCCATCACGATAAACTTTTGGATTACCGATGGTGAATTCAAATAGGGGTCTTCAGCTAAATCTGCATATGGCAACACAGATGAATTAAAATTTCCGGTACCTGTTATTAAATCAACTTTACGATACATCATACCTAATGAATTGAAATGCATACTATAATGTTGCTCACCAATGGTTATCGGGTGCATTAATGTATTTGTCTGATTGACCTTCTTCATTAAACCATAACAACGTAACAGGAGTGTTTTGAGCTGATTAAAAATCGGTTGTTTTAATTTTGCCGAGCAACTAATAATCGATAAATCAACCTGCTCATTTGAGCGTTTTAATCCCAAAATAATAAATGAAATGGCTTCCAGTAATGCGGTTTTTCCATTAAAACGATGACTCTGCCATTCACCCCAGCTGTTCAAACAAACAATTGCGACAGATGACACCATACTTATTTTTGTCTGACCAAAAGAGAGAATATTGGCATTAACATGTTCCAATATCAATTCTTGCTCACTCAATTGAGTTGTCGGATCTCTATCCATATTAGTAATCAACACAATTTTTTGATAGCACCATGGTTCACATAAATCACGTTTATAAACAGTGGGTACATTGTGCATAATAGGAATAAGTTTACGCGTTAAGTAACTTAATTTATCTGTCCGTCTTTTACCTCGTCCAACTTGAAACCATTGAGTATCTACCGTTGCGAGGCCATTCAACACTGACCAGGCAACTAAATTGCATATATTATCCGCTTCGTGAATTGAATGATCGTCGAACTCATGTGCAGGATCGTTATCAACCGCTTGAGACGGATCTTTATCAAGGTATGCTTGGCGATAAAGATAAAAACGTGATGCTTGCCTACAATGGAAGATGGTCAACGATTTTTCAGCAGTAGATAGACTCCATAAGCGGTTTAAAGGCTGTAACAAATGAGTATCTTCACTAAAATAAGTGTGTAGCTTACGCGCCAGCAAGCCTAATTCCTCAACCCGCATACGTTCACTTAGTGTTTGTTTTGAGGCAAATTGCAATAGATTTTTGTAACTGACTAATAGCAGTTCACTGAGCTGTTGATTGAACCATTTAAGCTGACCTGCATGCCAATAAGGACTATTATCCAATGTGGCTACCAACTCATGGCTCCATGCCCATTGCTTAACCAAGTTTTGAATTTTCTCTACCCGCCAGTCTGTCGCACTATTAGGTGATAAACACGATAGCGTGACACCTGACTTTAAGTAAAAACAACGCCTAACAATTTCTAAACGATTATCATCACCTTGAGCTATCAAGTAGGTTTCAATACGTTGATAAAGCAATAAATAAGCATCGTTATCAACACTAAAATCTTGTTGTTCACAATATTGCCAAATTTGTTGAGTAATCAATGTTGTACTAGGATATTCCGAGGCGTAAGTTTCCAGCAACAACACTTTTAATAATGCTTTATGGGGTTTATTGAGCCCCTTATACAGCTGCCATAATGAGGCTCCGAAATACTCTGCTGCTGGCAAAGAATTGATATCGCCAAGATAAAGTAAACTGGCATCAAACTCGGTATTTTGACTATTGGCATCAGGCCACCAAGCAACAACTTTACCTGCAAGCCGGATGTGAGAGCGGTAAAACTCTTCTAATAATAGCCAATGCTGGCTACTACCACTGTGTTCTAATCCTACTGGCTGGCAATTATCAAATGCGCTGCACTCTCTAAATTGCATCGGATGCACAAGATAAAAGTTCACTTCAAACTCAAAACCGGCAAACCAGTCACTGATAAGTTTATTTTTATATTCAATTAACTTTAGCTGGTCATCAGTCAGTTTGCTATTGTAAACCAACCAGATATCAACGTCACTTTGAGGGTTTTGTCCAAAACTAGCAGTGCTTCCCATGGCATATATGCCTTCAAAAACACAATCACTTGGCTGGATCATCTCAGGAATGGATAAAGACAATGCATCACATGCCGACACTATCGCATCTGACAAGGTAAAATCGTGAATACCACAAGGTGTATCGGGGTCGATAATACCAGGCACATTGATTTGATTATGATGGATTAAAAAAGGAATAAGATGAAATAAATGCAGCTGTGATTCAGGCAACACATTGAGCACTCTTGCCAATCTGATGCCATTGAGCTTTTCAGCTAAATCCTTTTGGTAATAAGCCGTTTTATCGGTCAAGACTCACTTCCTTTATTTTTCTCTAAAGCAACAATCTGGTAACAACTAATTATAAAAGACTAACCCTTTATGACTATTTTTGCCAATCAAGATCACATTTTTACCGAAATGGTGATCATCGTAGCATTTATTTTTTATAACTCCAGTAGCTAACAAACAATATTAATCAAAAATAAGCCCTACGGACTTCAAACAATTACCATCGATTTGTTACATCAAAGCTTGAGCGGTGATAGCATTACCTCAATGAGGCTATCTGATTGGATCTACTACCATGTCTGAAAATATAATTCGTATCGCAACACGTAAAAGTCCACTTGCAATGTGGCAAGCTGAATTTGTTAAAGCTGAGCTTGAGCGCATTCATCCTGGGCTTACGGTTGAGCTATTGCCAATGAGTACTAAAGGTGATGTCATTTTAGATACTCCTTTAGCTAAAATCGGTGGCAAAGGCTTGTTTGTTAAAGAGCTGGAAGTTGCCATGCTTGAAAATCGCGCCGATATTGCTGTGCATTCCATGAAAGACTTGCCGGTAGAGTTTCCAGAAGGTTTGGGCTTACAAGTGATTTGTGAACGTGAAGACCCGCGTGATGCATTTGTGTCAAACAATTATAAATCTATCAGCGAATTACCTCAGGGCGCTGTGGTAGGTACATCAAGTTTACGCCGTCAGTGCCAAATTAGAGCTGCTCGCCCTGATTTAGTTATCAAAGATTTACGCGGAAATGTCGGTACTCGTTTAGCCAAGCTAGACAGTGGTGACTATGATGCGATTATTTTAGCGGCCGCCGGATTAATTCGCTTAAAGCTAAACGAACGTATCGCTAACTTTATTTCTGCCGAAGAATCACTGCCAGCCAATGGCCAAGGTGCGGTAGGAATTGAGTGCCGTACTGATGATGCGCGAGTTAAAGCGTTATTAGCGCCACTAGAACATTTAGAAACCCGTTATAGAGTGCTTGCTGAACGAGCAATGAATACTCGTTTAGAAGGCGGATGCCAAGTTCCTATTGGTGCTTTTGCTGAAATAAACGGTGATAATTTAACTCTACGTGGTTTAGTTGGTAATCCTGATGGCAGCCAAATCATTATAGGCACTGTCTCGGGTTCTAAGACCGATGCGGTTGCACTTGGGGAATCGCTTGCAGAGGATTTACTGAGTCGCGGTGCTAAAACTATTTTAGACGCTGTGTATGCCAGTTAATCTTGTGCTATCAAGATAACAGACCATGAAAGTCTTGTTAACGCGCCCACAAGGGCGCAATCAAGCAATGGAAGAGCAACTCTCGCTGCGAGACGTTGCTTATCTTGTTACTCCGCTATTATCGGTTGTAGAAACCACAGAACAACTCGATCCTACCCACTTAAATAACACTGACAACTTACTGTTTATTAGTAGCAATGCAGTGGACTTTGCCGCACAAAAACTGCAACAGCAATTTCCGACTCACTGTCGTTATTTTGCTGTAGGCCAAGCTACGGCAGATAGTCTAGCTCAATATAATATCGATGCTTTTACCTCACCAGAACACAGTCAAGATAGCGAAGGATTATTGTCGCTAGCCCAATTACAAGATGTCGATAAACAGTCATTTATTATTGTTCGGGGTTTAGGCGGACGAGAAACACTTGCAGAGCAATTACAGCTACGAGGCGCCAATGTGAACTATTGGCAAGTCTACCAACGCGCAATACCAAACCTTGACGGTAAAGCGATAACTCAACAGTGGAAATCGTTTGGAATTGACACCATTGTCGTCACCAGCGGTGAAATATTATCCAACTTAGTTGAGCTTGTACCAAAAGAATTATTTGCATGGCTACGTGCATGTCATATCATAGTCCCCAGTAATCGCGTCGAATTACAAGCAAAAGCAATGGGCTTAAGCCATATCTCCAATGCAAATGGAGCAAATACTCAAGCTATACTAGCGAGTCTTGCGTTATAATTTGTTATTGTATTGTTATCTTGCATCGACACGCATTTATTAATATTGCTTTTATTGGTTGTATTTTTGCTTTCAAGGACTGTTCATGGAAAACAATAAAAAAGATCCAAACCCGCCTGCTCACAAGGATGAGAAAGTAATTTCTCCTGCACCAAGTCCTGTAGAAAAACCGGCACAGACCAAAAAAGGCAATGCAACTAGCCAAAAATCTGCTGACAGCAAAACCAATAATAATCAGTCAAACTCCTCTACCAATTCACCGGTTAATAATAGTCGACGCAAAGCGAAGCCTAGCTCTTGGTGGATCCGTCTTGGAGTACTGTTCAGTTTACTCGTGGCAATTGTGGCTATTGCAGCTTGTTATTGGCTGTATTTGCAACTTGATCAACAAAGTAATGGTCAAACTCAGTTAGGGCAAAATATCTCGGAACAAGTAACACAAAATAAATCGTTAAAATATGAATTACAGCAAACGGCAATGGCAGCCAATAAGCGCATTGGCACGTTAGAGCAACAACAGCTGAATGATACCAAAGCTTATGCGAAATTAGCCGAACTGCAGCAATCAAATAAACAATTGCAAGAACGCGTTGCGGTAATTGCACTGCGTAGTCCTAACCATTGGATGGCATCAGAAGCTGAATACCTTGTGCGCATGGCGGGTAGAAAACTGTGGTTAGAAAACGATCCGCAAACCGCTATTGGTTTATTACAATCAGCGGATGAACGCATTGGTGCGATGAAAGATCCTGCATTAACTTTATTACGCAAAGCCTTAGCAGCTGACATCACTAAAGTTAAAGCATTAAAAACGACTGACATCACCAATACAATTTTTGAGCTAGATTCCCTTATTGATGGCTTAACACAATTGCCATTAAATCGTGTTGATGAAAATTTTGCTGACAATAAAAATACTCAACAAGTAACAGATTCAATTGACGACTGGCAACAGAACCTGGCCCGAACTTGGCACGATTTGACTGATGGCTTTATCACTATTCGTAAGCGTACAACCGATTTGGAACCGTTGTTATCACCTGAGCAACAGTGGTATTTAGTCGAAAATATTCGCAACAAATTATTACAAGCACAATTAGCATTGTACCGATTTGACCAAGTGAATTATCAACAGTCTATATCGTTAGCAGACAAATGGTTACAACAGTACTTTGACTTGAGAGATCCAAAGACCAAATCAATGATTGAGTCTTTAGATAAGCTTGCCAAGGTTAACATTGAGAAAATTTCGCTCAATAAATTTCAAGCATCGCCACTACTGCAGCAACTGGTTATTTATGGTGAAATTATGCCTACACAGGAGCCTGCGCAATGATTAAGACGCTAGTTTATGTTGTTCTTATTTTAATTGGGCTGTGTATCAGCCCACTCATTATTGGGCAAAGCGGTTACATTTACATCGCAATTGGTGAATATCAAATAGAAACCAGTTTAGTGACCGGTATTGTTGGCTTAATTGTGTTTTATTTTGCACTACAATTACTCGAATGGTTAATCATCTTGTTATTAAATATTGTATTAAGTAGCCGATACCTTCCAGAACAATGGCGAAGAAAAGCCGCTAAAAAGCATACGTTAATCGGTGCTTTAGCACTGGCAGAAGAAGATTGGCCTGCGGCAGAAAAAGCAATGGCAAAAGGGGCTGAAAAAGGTGAAATCCCGGTATTAAATCTATTTGCAGCAGCTAGAGCAGCACATTATCAAGGTGATATTACAGCTCGCGATCATTATTTAACTCAAGCAGAGAAAAACCCAATTGCAAAGACAGCGGTTTATACTTCGCGCACCCGTTATTTAATGAAGCAAGGTGAACTGGTTAAGGCCCGGGCAATATTAGATAAACTGAACCCGACAAGTAAAAGCAGCTCTCCAGTGCTTAAATTGGCGCAAGAATTATACTTACAGCAGCAAGACTGGCAGGCATTGAAGTTGTTGTTACCTATTCTTAAAAAGCGTCAATTATTAGCTGAAACTGAGTTCAACCAATTAAATACTAAGACCAACAGTATTTTAATGATCAATGCAGGCAAAATATCTGAAGCGGAGTTAACCAAATGTTGGCATTGGTTAAATAAATCAGAACGTAAAGAAGATGAACTGATATTAGCCTATGCTCGTGGACTTATTCAGTATGGTCATAAAGTTCAAGCGCTAAAATTAATCATTAAACAACTCAATGCTTCGCCATCAGCAGCGTTATTTACAGCAATACCTGATTTAATTACCGCTCAAGATCAAGATATCCGTAAATTGCTCAGCAAATTAGAAACCACTCATGAAAATGATGCTGACTATCAAATTTGCCTTGCCAAGCTTGCCATTCAAAGTCGTGAGACTAAACAAGCCAAAACTCATTGGCAAAATGTATGTCGCATAGCACCAACTCATCAATCATGGCTGGCTTTAGCTCAAACACAAGAACAGTTAGGTGAAAATTCAACAGCGGCTCATAGCTATCGTAATGCAGCTAATATTCTGTAAACAATAAGTATTATTTTTGTACAAACCAAAAGCCTGCAATGTTGCAGGCTTTTTTGTTATCTATTGGTTCATCTTACTGCTATTGGTGCCGATATAAAGGCTGAAGTTTTATTCCTTAATTATGAACTTTTTATTTTTTTAAATCTTTCTCTTATACT
>NZ_PJAP01000313.1:0-6997 GCF_002836795.1 Shewanella sp. 11B5
ATTGAAAGCGTGGCAGAAAACAGCATATTCAAGCGTGACTTAGCATCAGGCATTCTGCGGAATAAAAAGCGAATGTCTTTAATAAAGCCAAGATCAAACATACGGTCAGCTTCATCAAGCACAACGGCTTGAATGTGGCTTAAACTAATCACTCCCTGACGCACATAATCAATAATACGTCCGGTGGTACCAATTAGAATATCAACGCCTTTGTCTAATACCGCGCGCTGAGTTTCATAGCTTTCGCCACCGTAAACGATGCCAACTTTTAAGCCTGTATGTGCCGCTAATAACTTGGCATCTTTAGCAATCTGAATTGCTAATTCACGTGTAGGCGCCATAATAATAGCGCGGGGTTCAGTTGCTTTGCGACTCTCAGGTGCAGCAACATTAAGTAAGTGGTTAAATGTGGCCACTAAAAATGCCATAGTTTTACCGGTGCCGGTTTGGGCTTGTCCGGCAATATCTTTTGCATTAAGTAAAATAGGTAAAGATAACGCCTGTATTGGCGTGCAAAACTCAAAGCCGTTCTCGTTCAATGCCGCGAGTATTTCGGGCTTTAAAGGGAAGTCGGCGAATTTCTTGGTCGATAAATGTGTTTGGCTCATAGCACAAGCATACCTGTAGGGGTTGCAAAAAAAGATTCGATCGTTTGAAATAGCTACATTACTAAAACGGTCTCTTGAAAAGCTATTTAACTGACCCAATATACATGGTAAGCCATTAATAAACTAGCAATGGAACCAAATCTGGAGAACTACATGAGCGATAAAATTGTATACCTAAGCGATGACAGCTTTGAAAACGACGTATTAAAGTCTGAAACACCAGTATTAGTCGACTTCTGGGCTGAGTGGTGTGGTCCTTGTAAAATGATTGCCCCAATCCTAAACGACGTTGCTGAAGAATACGCAGGCAAACTGACAGTCGCAAAACTAAACGTTGACCAAAACAACGTTTCACCAGCGAAATACGGCGTACGCGGTATTCCAACATTGTTAATGTTCAAAGGCGGCGAGCTAGTAGCAACTAAAGTTGGTGCACTATCAAAGACGCAACTAAAAGAGTTCATTGACGCTAAGATCTAACTAGAATTAGCCTAGAAACGTTAAATGGCACAAGTTTTGAACAATTTGTGCCATTTTTAGGTTTTATTTACGCTAAATTTCTGGACGACCAACACATAAAGTGCTAATTTATTCATCAGATTTTTTCAATTAACCTCTTCTCGTTTATCAATCATAAAATATCTTTTCAAACTTGCTGATTGATTGCGGTAAGCTTCGTCGCGCAAAACAAGACTCCCATACATGAATTTAACAGAATTAAAAGACACGCCAATTTCAGATCTAGTTTCGCTTGCTGAAAGCATGAATCTGGAAAACATGGCTCGTACCCGTAAACAAGATATCATCTTCTCAATTTTGAAAGCTCACGCTAAAAGCGGAGAAGACATCTTCGGTGGCGGTGTATTAGAAATCCTCCAAGACGGATTTGGATTTTTAAGAAGTTCAGATGGCTCATACCTTGCGGGTCCTGACGATATTTATGTTTCTCCAAGTCAAATTCGTCGCTTTAACATGCGTACTGGTGACAGTATTTTTGGTAAAATCAGACCGCCGAAAGAAGGCGAAAGATATTTTGCACTGTTGAAAGTCAGTGAAGTCAACTTTGATAAACCAGAAAGCTCTCGCAATAAAATCCTGTTTGAAAACTTAACCCCATTACATGCAGAAGAGCGTCTTCGCATGGAGCGCGGTAATGGTTCAACAGAAGACATCACCTCTCGCATCCTTGATCTTTGTTCTCCAATCGGTAAAGGCCAGCGTGGTTTGATTGTTGCACCGCCAAAAGCCGGTAAAACATTGTTACTACAGAATATTGCTCAAAGTATTACTTATAACAACCCAGATGTGGTGTTAATGGTATTACTTATCGATGAACGTCCTGAAGAAGTGACAGAAATGCAGCGTATGGTTAAAGGCGAAGTCATTGCTTCTACCTTTGATGAACCAGCCAGCCGTCACGTTCAAGTAGCCGAAATGGTTATCGAGAAAGCAAAACGTTTAGTTGAGCATAAAAAAGACGTCGTCATTTTGTTAGATTCAATTACTCGTTTAGCCCGTGCTTATAACACCGTCATCCCTTCATCGGGTAAAGTGTTAACCGGTGGTGTTGATGCTAACGCATTACATCGTCCTAAGCGTTTCTTTGGTGCTGCACGTAACATTGAACACGGTGGCAGCTTAACCATTATCGCCACAGCCCTGGTTGATACAGGCTCGAAAATGGACGAAGTAATTTACGAAGAATTTAAAGGTACTGGTAACCAAGAGTTACATCTTTCTCGTAAAGCTGCTGAAAAACGCGTATTCCCAGCGATTGACTTCAACCGCTCTGGTACTCGTCGTGAAGAAAAACTAACGACGCCAGAAGAACTTCAGAAAATGTGGATTTTACGTAAAATCTTACATCCAATGGACGAAGTTTCTGCAATGGAATTCTTAATCGATAAATTGGCTATGACCAAAACTAACGAAGAATTTTTCACAGCAATGAAACGCGCTAAGTAATTCATTACCTAAACGCAAAATAATCGCAAAAATGCCGCTAATTTAGCGGCATTTTTTATGTCTAATTATCGATAAAATATATCTAAGACCTAGAGCAGACTAAGTCCTGCAACTTCGCTTCGCGGCGATAAATGCAGTAACATCTAGCCTTTCCCGCTTGCTATCGCTTGTTATCATTCACTGCTTGTTACCGCTCAGCCCGTCTTTAAAGCTTTAGTTCGTATAGCCTCTAGCAGTGAAGCGCTCTAGCATCTAGCCTTTCCACTTGCCATCGCCTGTTATCATTCTATCGCTTGTTATCGATCCCCCCGCTTTTAAAGCTTTAGCTTGTATAGCCTCTAGCAGCGAAGCGCTCTAGCATCTAGCCTTTCCACTTGCCATCGCCTGTTATCATTCTACCGCTTGTTATCGATCTTCCAGCCTTTAAAGCTTTAGCTCGTATAGTTTCTAGCAGCGAAGCGCTCTAGCATCTAGCCTTTCCACTTGCCATCGCTTGTTATCATTCTACCGCTTGTTATCGATCTTCCAGCCTTTAAAGCTTTAGCTCGTATAGTTTCTAGCAGCGTAGCGCTCTAGCATCTAGTCTTTGTGCTTGCTATCGCTTGCCATCGCCTGTTATCACTTTACCGCCTGTCACCGCTCTTCCGCCTTTAAAGCATTTGCTCGTATAGTTTCTAGCAGCGAAGCGCTCTAGCATCTAGTCTTTGTACTTCTATCGCTTGCTATCGTCTGTTATCGTTTTACCGTTCGTTACCGCTCTTTCCACCTAAACAGATGCCATTTTCCGACGTAAATACGCAATTTGCTGCATATGCGGTAAATCTTTCGGGCAAGTATCTTGGCAGCCGAGTAACGTCATGCAACCAAACACGCCATCTTGATTACCTATGACATGGTAAAAATCATCTGCACTGCGAGTGTCACGGCTGTCTAATTCAAAACGGGCAATTTTCATCATACCGACAGCGCCAACAAAAGTGTCACGCATTTGTTTAGTCGCACAAGCAGAAACACATACACCACATTCTACGCATCGCTCTAACTCATAAAGCTTGGTTGCTTCTTCCGGTGACATCGGCGTTTCGATACGATGAATATCATTATCTGCACTATTTGGATGCAACCACAACGATAAACGCTCAGATAATTCGCGCATAAATTTACCGGTATTCACCGACAGATCGCCAATTAAATCAAAGCCAGGTAATGGCATCAATTTAATATGTCCATCTGGATAATTAGCGGTTAAGGTTCGACAAGCTAACGTCGGAAAACCATTGATCACCATGGCACAACTGCCGCAAATACCCGCGCGACAAACAAAATCAAATTGTAGTGATGGGTCTTGTGTTTCACGTAGCTGATTCAACGCGATAAACACCGTCATTCCGGGTGCCTCTGTTAAGCTGTAAGTCACCATTTTAGGTTTGTCGCCAGGCTCTTGCGGGTCATATCGAAAAATTGAAAAAGTTAACGTGCGTGCTTGGCTCATATTACTTTTCTCCAGACTCAGCGTCGGTTTTGGCTACAGTATCAGTGAAGCGCTGATTACGTGGTTTATATTCTTCAGGTAGCTCAAAAGGCATTAATGCCGCTTGCTTGGCATACCTATCTGCATCGTCACCTAATTCAGCTAAAATAGCTTCAACCTGTTGCTGACGTTTTTGGGTATCAGGATGAGCAATCGCATTATCAACACCATAGCCTCGATAACCAGGCGGTAATTCCATTCGCATCACATCGAGCGCTTCATAACTCATTTCTGGTCGTAAACTATTAGCATCTGGCCAACGGGTTAATGTACGATTCAACCAGTCTTGGTCATTACGCTGTGGAAAATCTTCACGAGAATGCGCGCCTCGACTTTCGGTACGAGCAAGCGCCCCGCATGCAACGGTCACAGCCACTTTCAACATCCGTTTGACGCGTAACGCTTCAACTAATTCAGGATTTGCATGACGTTTTTTACACTTTAAGCCGAGGTTTTTCGAACGTTCAAGCAGTTCAGTTAATTGGTTAACAGCCAGTTCAAGTTCAGGCCCATTGCGGAAAATACCGACGTAATCCATCATGATTTTTTGCATTGCAGCTTTAAGTTTAAATGGATCTTCTGTTCCTTCGCCCTCAATAAGCTGATCAACTTCTGTTTGTAACTGCTTACCAAACAGGGCGATTAAATCGGTATCAACGACCAAACTATTTTGCTCACCAAAGTCAGCAACATACTTACCGATAATCATTCCGCCAACCACTGTTTCTGCTAGGGAGTTGCCACCGAGTCGATTAAAGCCATGCATATCCCAACAAGCAGCTTCTCCAACACTAAACAACCCTGATAATTGTGGACTTTCGCCATTGGCTTTAGTACGAATACCGCCCATAGAATAATGTTGTGTAGGTCGAACAGGGATCCAATCTTTAACCGGATCAATACCTAAAAAGTTCTCACAAATCTCTTTAACTTCACGCAAATTGGTATCAATGTGCTTTTGACCTAATAAGGTAATATCCAGCCATAAATGCGGCCCATAAGGGCTATTTACGCCTTTTCCTTTGCGCATATGCTCAGTCATTCTACGAGACACAACATCTCGCGAAGCCAGTTCTTTTTTCTCTGGTTCATAGTCGGGCATAAAGCGGTAACCGTCTTTATCGCGCAGCACACCACCATCACCACGACAGCCTTCGGTAGTTAAAATCCCCACTGGAACGATAGCCGTCGGATGAAACTGTACCGCTTCCATATTTCCTAATGTCGCGACACCGGTATCTAGCGCTAACGCTTGGCCAATCCCCTCACAAATAACGGCATTGGTTGATACAGAATAGATTCGTCCGTATCCGCCTGTGGCAATAGTGGTCGATTTAGCAATGTAAGCGCATAATTCCCCCGTAATTAAACAGCGAGCGATTACACCGTGGCAACGTTCACCATCATGAATAAGCGATAATGCTTCCATCCGTTCATGCACTGGAATGCCTAACGAAATGGCTTTATTATCGACAGCATACAATAAAGAATGACCTGCACCGTCTGCGGTATAGCAAGTACGCCACTTTTTGGTACCACCAAAATCACGCGCATTAATGAGTCCATGAGCCTCTTCGGCCTCGGTAATGGTGACTTTTTCAGCGTTAACAATTACTTGTCTATCGCCTTTAGTTACGCGAGTCCAAGGAACGCCCCACTGAGCTAACTCTCTTACCGCTTTGGGTGCACAGTGAGCAAACATTCGAGCAACATCTTGATCGCAGCCCCAATCGGAACCTTTAACCGTATCTTGAAAATGGATGTCTTCATCATCACCTTCACCTTTTATGGTATTGGCTAAACTGGCTTGCATGCCACCTTGGGCTGCTACAGAGTGCGATCGCTTAGCGGGAACCAGCGATAACACCAAGGTATCAAGACCGCGCTCTTTTGAGGCTATCGCGACTCTTAATCCAGCTAGTCCAGCGCCAACCACCAAGGTGTCGGTATAAATAATTTTCATGTTAATTCCTTACAACATCGACACATATGGCACTACAGGTAATGCTAAAGAGCGGCCAATAAAAATATACGTCAGCAAACTCGCCACACCTAGCACCATTAAATACACTAGCAACACCTTGGCAAATTTGAGCATAGCAAAACGTTGCTCAACCAAGCCCCATTTCACCACTACGCGATATAAACCAAATACGGCATGCACTGCTACAACAGGTAATAGCAGGATATATAAAGCCCAAGCATTGAGGTGATACACCCGTTCAGCCGAAAGATGTGGGCCTATTTCAGGGTTGGTGATCATGGTGAATAAGTGCGTAGGTACGAGGAAGAACAATAAAAAACCAGTGATCATTTGCCAAAACCAAATTTTGGTATCTTCATGGGGTAAAAAACGCATTTGATTTCGTAAGGCTCGCCATTGCCCTAATTGAGTAGGAAAGCGACGTAATGCAAATACCGCATGGATCAGCAGAATCAATAACATAAAGCAGGAAAAAATTTTTGTTACCAGAGGATAGCCATGGCCAGTTTCACTGAAAATGCCACCTTCTAGAAACTGTGCTACTTGGTAGAAAGCTTCTTTGCCAAACAAAATACTCGACTCAAAATGCAAATGCATCACTAGAAAAAGCCCCAGTAATACACCAGACAAACTTTGTAGTTTATCTGCACGAGCAGCCCAAAGAGGGTGAGCAAAACCTTTATCGGTATTTACCGCCCTGTCGACTTTCGTTTGCAAAGAATTCGCAGCCATAAATCATCATATCCTGTTATACACAATCACAAGTATTGACCATATCAAGAGTTTTTGAATAGCGGCAATGAACAATGATCAAACCGTGATAATGTTCACCTATTATTAAGCGGGAGTTAGAAGCGGGTCACACAAACCAGAAAATAAAAACTTAAATAATACTGATAGTTAACTCAA